>CAYWRB010000120.1:0-7871 GCA_964460025.1 uncultured Hungatella sp. | reverse complement strand
CTGAATGGGCGCATCCGATATCTCCGGGTCCGTACATAATGGACGGGATTCCCGACAGAGTATAAAGAAGTACCGAATCTCCCAAGTAAGTTTACACCTATATATGGTATTCTTTACCCAATACCTCTTTACTATTACTCTGAATGGATTTTACAAGAATGTTATCCGGCGATATCTCCATAGCCGGCCGGTACATATCGATAAATTCAACCGTCGCCTTAATCCCCTTTCGGCTGCCGGCTACCTCCTCGGCAATCTTTCTGAACTCCTCCTCAATGCCTTTTATGGTCTGGCCGGGAATCCATCTGACATCAATGTGTACCTTGCATAAATCCGGGATAATTCCTGCAAAGGTAGGGCTTTCTCCCAATAAATACGGCATATTTGCCTTGGCTGCTCCCTGAACCAGTCCCACATTGATGGTAGGCGGACTACAGAACGGATGTTTCTTCTCTGTCCATGCCGGTACCATCTCAGTCTCGACTCTCCGAATAAATTCGGCCGCCGCATAATTGGCGCTTGCCCCGTTCCACGGAACACTGGAATGTACGGACTGTCCATAGAATGTTACCGTAAAATAATCGCAGCCTTTATGAGCCACTACCGGTTGAAGGGATGTGGGCTCTCCAACAATTGCCAAATCCGTGTGAGGTCCCTTATCAACGACATAGCGGGTCCCGGCAGAGCCGGCTGCATCTTCATCGATGACTCCGATATAAATCAAATCACCTTTTAACGTAACCCCAGCATCCTTTAACAGCTTCATTGCATATGCCATAGCGGCAACACCGCTTTTCATATCTGCAGAGCCTCTCCCATACAGTTTTCCGTCCTTTATTTCACCACCAAAGGGATTTTCCATGCCAAAAGGCGGAACCGTATCAATATGTCCGTTGAACATCAGGCTTTTTCCCTCGCCTGTCCCATGAAGAACGGCTACTACATTGGGCCTTCCTGGGAACACCTCCTGCTGATACGTTTCAATGCCATTCTTTTTAAAAAATTCCATGAGAAAATCAGATATTGGTTTTTCTCTTTTATCCTGGGCCCAATGGCTGGGAATCTGCACAATATCTTTTACCAAACCAATAACCTCTTCCTCTTTTACCAGAGATTTTACTTTCTCTTTTATATCCATTCTTTCCTCCTTGTGTCACTCTTTTGCTACTGCAACTGCCTCAATCTCAATAACCATATCCCCCATAAATTTTCCCACCTGCATAGTACTGCGAGCCGGCGGATTCTCCGGAAAATATTTCTTGTAAACCTCATTAAATCTTGGAAACTCTTCAATATCTTTTACAAATACCAGCGTTTTAATCACATGTTCCAGATCGGAACCGGCTTCCTCCAGGATCGCTTTCATGTTCACCATAATCTGATCCGTCTGACCGGCTATATCTCCGGGAGAAACCATCTCCTGTGTGTCCGGATCATTGGCTGTGATTCCTGCGGTATAGATCAAATTTCCCACTTTATAAGCCTGAGAATACCAACCACCTGGTCTGGGCGCCTTATCTGTTTTTACCACTACTTTTTCCATCCATATCCTCCTTCTTCTTTTTTCTATAATTTTCCCAATAATTTTGGGTACAAAAAATACACCTTCTCCTTAATCTTAAGAAAGAATTAATGTTCCGGTGTATTTTGTTGTGCTGCATAAACGACAAGCTTCTGATTATATCAGTCTATTCAATTTTCATTTTGTGCTGCTGAAGATTCATTCTTTATCATATCCAGATAACTATACATGGTATATTTGGATATGCCTAAAAACGATTGTATCCGTTCCCCTGATTTTGTAATAAGAAAAGCACCTTTGTCATTCAGATATTTTAAAAACTGTATCTTCTCTTCTCGGTTCATAATGCAGGCAGGCTTTCCCACCAGCTTCTGTCCCTCCTGAAGCAGATATTCTAACAGCTGATTGACCTCGGTTACAAAAACTTCCTGACGCTCTGCCGGCTCGATATCATAGTGATTTAATTCTTTCAGGTAACTTTCCATCTTAACCGTGTCAGTGATATCGGTATTTACACAGAGGCACCCTATCAGATTACCTTCATCATCTTTTATGTAAAGTGAAGATGATCGAAGAATCCGGTTATCTTTCAGACGGGTAATGTAGTTAAAACGGTTCCCATCCTTCACGGTTCCCTGAAGCACCTCAAGCCCCAAGTTACTTCCTGTGCCTCCTATCTCCCGGCCTGTTATATGACCATTCCTGATATCAATGATTGTGTTGGCATAATCCTTTTTTAAATCGTGGAGTACAATCTCCGTATAAGATCCCAACTGCTGTTCCAGCATATCCATCAACTGCTTTAAAAACTCTTTTTCCTCATTTAAATTTTTCATTCTGCCTTTTTCCTTTTCTGACTAGATAATATCATACTTTTTGTTATCAGTAAAGACTTTTTGTTTTGTTTTTAATATTTTGTATGTATTGTACTATTTTATCTTTTATCTTTTGTGCATTATAAACAATTTTTTACAATATTTTAACTCTATTCAAAACTTTTTGTTTTGTCTTTCTCTTTTACCTCCTTACCACCACCTTACAAAAAGTTAGATTATATCTTATTTTACACAACCCATATTTTAAAGTCAAATACAGCTCCAAGAATGATTTTTCGATTGACTTAACCCTGGCAGAATATTATGATTGATACATAATAAGAAAGGCGGCATTGCTGCCGCCTTTGGACCGTTAACAATTGCTTATGCAACCGTCTTCTGACCCATCAGGTGCTGCCAGGCTAGCTGATGGGTCTTTTACTGTCTTTCCCTTGAACCGCTTTATGTAAGGCTTACTCTTTTCGGCTAAAGTTGCCAGACCTATTTATTCCTCCATCATCCACACCCTCATCTGATTCTCCCCCCTGTTAGCCCACGTGTAATACGGAATCGCCGTCAGCACCTGCCTCTCCTTTTTAGGGCGCTCTTCACTGTACAGCTTTCCATTGTCCCGCATCCGGTATCCGTTCAAACGCAGACATACCATGCCTTTTAAAATCCCGTCCTCACACCGATACGCCTCTGCCTCCATCTCCTTCGGTATTCTCAAAGACTGAATCTCCTCCCCGTTGTCCGCCCCTTCAAAGCAGTATACCAGCGGACCTCTCATCAAAGCCACGCATCCTGCGTCCGCCCTTACCTTCTGGCTGGCAAATATCTTCCGCACCGGCATGGCAAACCGTATCTCTACCGTATCTCCTGCCTCCCATACCCGTGTCAGATACAGATACCCCTTTTGTACGGCCTGGTCTATGAAAACCCTTTCCCCGTTTACCGTAACCCTGGTATTTTCGTCATCCGGCTGCACATATCCCGGAATATGAATAGCCAGGGTAAATTCCTCCTCTGTCCTGGGGGTAACCTTGTAGCTCACCTCTCCCTCCCAGGGATATCTGCTTTCCACCGCAATCTCCGCCTTCTGAAACACTGCTTCCTGCCCCATAAACAGATGGGAATAAATGGTTGTGTCGCTTTCACTCCACCCATAGCTTCCCAGAGAGGTAATCAGCCTTACCAGGTTGGTGGGACAGCAGGCGCATTCATACCATCCCGGACGGGTGGGAAGCACGTGTTTATACCCGAATATGGTTCCCGACACCCCCGGATTAACTTCCAGAGGATTAACGTAAAAATATTTCTTCCCATCCAGAGAAATTCCGCTGATAATCCCGTTGTAAAGCTCCCTCTCCATAATATCTGCAAACCTTCCGTCCGGCTCTATCTCAAGCATCCGCTTCGCAAAAAACACCATGGCAATGGACGCACAGGTCTCCCCATAGGCCATATCATTGGGCAGGTCATAATCAATGGAAAATGCCTCTCCCTCTGCCGTAGAACCGATTGCTCCCGTAACATACATCCTCTGTTCCACAATATTATTCCACAGTCTCACACACGCATCGTAAAGCTTCTCATCCCCATCCTCTCCTGCCAAATCCGCCATGGCTGTGTACATATAAACTCCCCGTACCGCATGTCCCACTGCTTTTTCCTGCCTGTATATCACATCATGGGCCTGGCAGTACTGATTATCCAGCTTGTCCATATTATACTGCCCCCAGTGCTGCCACCCCCGTTTCAATTTCTCCTCATAAAAATAATCCGGATTCTTTCCTCTCTCCTCCAGGAAAAAGCGGGCCATGGCCTTATATTTCTCTTTTCCCGTGACACGGTAAAGCTTCATAAGGCCGATTTCCACCTCCTGGTGTCCGGGAATCCCATGCTCCTTTTCAGGGCCGAACCGGTTTATAATGTGGTCTGCCAGCCTTTCCACGACACCAAGAAGCTTGTCCTTTCCCGTGGATTCAT
Organism: uncultured Hungatella sp.; assembly: GCA_964460025.1. Classification (GTDB taxonomy): domain Bacteria; phylum Bacillota; class Clostridia; order Lachnospirales; family Lachnospiraceae; genus UBA3402. Next base: position 3,545 of record CAYWRB010000120.1, on the reverse strand, counting down.
AGTAAGCGGCAGCTGCCTCCATCATATGGCCGGCACAGTACAGTTCATGGCATTCCCTTAAGTTCTGCCAGCGCCTTCCCGGCTCCTTTATGATGAAATAGGTGTCCAGATATCCGTCCGGCTGCTGTGCCTTCTCGATGATGTCAATCACCTCATCCGCCCTTTTTTCCAGCTCTTCATCCCCTCTTACCGCCAGGGCATAGGCCACGCCCTCCAGCCATTTTGCCACGTCGCTGTCCTGAAATACCATGCCATAAAATTCTCCCCGGCTTAAACCAGCCGCAATCCGGAAATTTTCGATGGCATGGCTTTTGGCGACTCCCGGCACCTCATCCTTAAGCACGCTCTCCTGAAACGGAATCACCGTATCAATTACCCTGTCCTGAAACTCTGACCAGAAACCGTCCTGAAGCCTTACCTGTTTTACCTTAACTTCCTTTACTTTCTTCTTCACTGCAGTTCTCCCTTCTTCCTGCTTATCGAATATCTTTTCCATATAGAAACCGTAAAATGGCCACGGGTTCTTTTCTATAAAATGATTTTAACACATAAACTGCAAAAACCATAGTGAAATGTCTTCGTTATAGTTATGATACACTGGCCAAAAAGCTATCTTGACTTATAGGTAACTTGTTGCTATAATTAAAATAGTAACAAGTTACCTATGAGGAGGATTACATGAAATTAGCCGATTTGACTACAAAATTTTCAAATACTACGCAAAATCAATGCAAGGCTATTTTCAGCACATTATTCATCGCTGGAAATAAACTGCAAACAATATTTGATAACCACATTCCCCAGATATCATTAAAACAATTTATGCTGTTATCCATAGTCAGACAATCAAAAGAGCAGCTGACATTTACCCAGTTAGGAAATTTGTTGGGTTGCTCACGGCAGAATATTAAAAAAATAGCTGATGTTTTGATGAAAAAAGGATTTATTACGATTCAGCAAAGCCCTCATGACACAAGAGCTATGTGTATCTGCCCCACAGAAAAAGTAAATGAATATTTTCAAAATGACTTTTCAAAATACCAAGAAGAATTGAACTATCTTTTTGAAGTTTATACGGAAGAAGAAATTAAAACGCTTTTTATTCTTTTATCAAGGCTATATACAGGAATCGAACAGTTGGAACATAGGATTGTCCATGAAAAGGAGATTTAAGCAGATGAAAACAATTGTAATTTATAATTCACAAACAGGATTTACAAAGCGATATGCTGAGTGGATAGCAGAAGCAGCAGGAGCCGACTGCCTGGAATTATCGGCGGCCAAAAGAAAAAATATGGATACATACAAAGCGATTATTTTCGGAGGCTGGGCATGCGCAGGCAGTATCAGCAAGCTTAACTGGTTCAAAAGTAATATAGATAAATGGGCGGATAAGAAACTGATTGCCTTTTGTGTCGGTGGAAGTCCAATGGATAACCCGGAAATTGAACTGGCTCTTAAAAAGAATTTTAAAGAATCAGAATTGAAAAAAGTAAGTGTATTTTATTGCCCAGGGGGATTTAACTATAAAAAAATGTCTGCTACTTCAAAACTTATGATGAAGCTATTTATAAAAATGCTTAAAGCTAAAAAAGATAAAACAGAAGCAGAACAGGAAATGATAAAGATGATTTCTACGTCCTATGATATTTCAGACAGGAAATATATGAATCCCATTCTGGAATGTTTAAACAGGTAACAAACACAAGAAAATCATTGATATGTCTTCACATAACGCAAGCATGCCCGGGAAAAAACAATATCCTTCTCTCTCCGGGCATACTTTGCACGATTCCATAAAATAATGAACTCTTTCATTTTATAACTTTGGTTCACAGGTGCCTTGCGAAAATGACTGCCATTGTCCTATGGCTTATCAGCACAGTGATTCATCATGGTGTAAGCGTCAGCTCATTAGCCTCTATCACATCCCGATACCAGTAACCGCTGTCCTTTACCGTCCGCTTCTTGGTCTCATAGTCCACATGCACCAGGCCGAAGCGTCTGGAAAATCCCAGTCCCCACTCAAAATTATCCATAAAGGACCAGACAAAGTATCCCTTCACCGGCACGGAGTCTTCGATTGCATGCAAAACCTCCCTCAGATACCTGCGCAGATACTCGATACGGTTTCCATCTGGAACCCGTCCTCCCTCTGTCACCATATCCCGGAATGCGGCCCCGTTTTCCGTAATATAGATAGGAATATTGCCGTAATCCTGGTTCAGCCGGATTAAAAGGTCATAAAACCCCTGGGGGTAAATCCCCCATCCCATCTCCGTAAAATCTGTCCCCCATGGCCTGCTCTCCGCCTCCAGAGGAAACGCACCCTCTCTGTAAGAATCCTTTACACAAAAATAGTGGTTGATTCCCAAAAAGTCCATGGGCTGTTTGATTTCCTCCATCTCCTCCTTTGAAATCTCCGGCATCAGTCCCTTCCTCCTGTACCAGTCCAGGATTTCCTGGGGATAGGTGCCCTTAAAAATCGGCTCTGCAAACCAGGCGTTATTGGCCTGATGAAGCCGTTCTGCCGCATCCTTCTGTTCCTGCTTTTCATCTGCCGGATAATGGCCGGACATATTCAAAACAATCCCCATCTTCCCCTTCATTCCCAGGCTGCGGAAGCGTTTTACTGCTCTCCCATGAGCTAAACAGGAAAAGGTAATTCCGGAAAGCTCTATTCCTATAGGATTTTCCTGGTAATTGACCTTTAACCCTACAATTTTCATCCTCTCTTCTCCTTTCGCCCCGCCTCCCATCAAAGACGGATTCTCCTATGCTCCATTTTATAAGACGAGCATAAAAATCAAAAATGGGTTCCTTTAGATTTTTTCCTGACAAATTAAAGATTCCGGTGAAGCAGTCCTATGGCTTTTTTTCAAATCCGGGACAGAAAAATGCCGCTGCCTGGAATTTTATCCATGCAGCGGCATTTCGCTGGTATATTTTCTTTTTCATACTATCGTTTTTTTTTCGTCCCGCAGCCTCCAAAAACCGAATCTTCTATGCTGCAGAGACTCCGAAAGAATTATTGCTTTTTGCCAATGGGCACAATCTGCAACGTGTATCCCAAAGGAGTTAATATCTTCAAAAGACTGTCAATCTGGGGTGAATGTACAGAAGATTCCATGCGTGCAATGACAGGTTGTTTCACATGGCATATTTCAGCCAGTTGGGACTGCGTAAGCCCCTTTTCTTCACGAATCGCTACCATTGTACGAATCAGGTCTTTTTCCAACGCAATAGCATTTTGATCCTCTTGGCTGATAGGCATATCATTTTTCAATTCTTTCCATGTAATCATTTTACTTATTCCTTTCCAAATAATCCTTCAATTTTCTTTTGGCCTGTTCTATCTCGTGCTTTGGCGTTTTTTGTGTCTTTTTGATAAAGTGGTGAAGTATGATGAACCTGTTTTCCTTATAATATGCATAAAGGAATCTGTTTTTTAATGGTCGCAATTCCCAAATTTCGCCATCCAGATGTTTTGTCACCGGCTCCCCAACCCTTGTTCCCAATTCCTCAAGTATATCCATATATGCCAC
>CAYWRB010000119.1:4916-7900 GCA_964460025.1 uncultured Hungatella sp. | reverse complement strand
TCTATGTATTTCTTATATAAATGCTCCCCTCCGTGAAGCAGCAGGCAGAATCCCACACTGATCAGCGCACACAAGATCCCCAGGATCACGATGATAACCGCAGGTCCTACACCAAATGCCGGGATCTCCTGAATCACAAAACGCTCTGCCGGAAGACCGGCCATTCCGGCGATCCCCGCACCGATAAAGGAGGAAAACACGCCGGGAATCAGCGCCGCATAATAGAAAGCCCCCACATTGGCAACCTCCATGCAGAACACCGCTGCAGCCAGAGGAGTACCAAACAAAGCGCCGAAACAGCCGCTCATGCCGCTGATCACCGCGATTTTTTTATCTTTCTCATCCAGCTTCACCAGCTGCCCCACCAGGCTGCCGATGCTTCCTCCCAGCTGCAGCGCCGCCCCTTCCCTTCCGGCAGATCCGCCGGTCAGGTGGGTCAGAATAGTACTGACAAATATAAGGGGCGCCGTAGCCAAGGTAATCTTTTCATCCGAAGAGATAGCCAAAAGCACCATATTGGTCCCCCGGTTCCCTTCCTGATGAGACACACGGTACAGCCACACAATCAAAAGTCCCGACAAAGGAAGCATGAGAAGCAGCCACCCATGAGTCTGAAAAGCCTGGCTGGCCAGCCGGATCCCATGCCCAAACACGCTGCCTGCCACGCCTCCCAAAATCCCGGTGAGGCAGGAAATCAGCGTCCATTTCACAAAATAAAACACCCCCGCTCCCACACGGGAATCCTTTATCTTTTGATATTTCATAATTCTATCTCCTGTTATTGCAGTCTAATACGTCCCAGAAGTCTTCACCAGCTTCGGCCGATACCCCGCATCATTCAACGCCTGAACAATGGCACTCTTATGCTCCGTCCCATAAGCCTCCAAAGTAATCCGCAGCTCCACTGCCGCATTCCTGTTAATACTGATAAACTGATTATGCTCCAATTTAATCACATTCCCCTGCTCTTTCGCCAAAAGTGTGGAAACTCTTGCCAGCTCTCCCGGCTTATCCGGCAGAAGCACCGACACCGTAAATACCCTGTCTCTCTGGATCAGTCCATGCTGCACAATGGAAGCCATGGTAATCACATCCATATTCCCGCCGCTTAAGACGGACACAATCTTTTTCTTTTTCACATCCATATGCTTCAACGCTGCCACTGTCAGAAGCCCGGAATTCTCCACGATCATCTTATGATTCTCCACCATATCCAGGAAAGCCACAATCAGCTCGCTGTCCTCCACGGTGATGATATCATCCACATTTTCCTGAATATAAGGAAAAATCTTCTCTCCGGGACATTTCACCGCCGTGCCATCTGCAATGGTGTTCACCGAAGGCAGTTCCACCACATGGCCGGCCTTCAAAGACTCCCTCATGCAGTCCGCTCCGGCCGGCTCCACGCCAATCACTTTAATCTTCGGATTCAGCAGCTTTGCCAGAGTAGCCACCCCTGCGCACAATCCGCCGCCTCCCACAGGCACCAGGATATAATCCACCGTAGGAAGCTCCTTTATGATCTCCATGGCAATGGTTCCCTGCCCCGTAGCCACCGCCAGATCGTCAAAGGGATGGACAAAGGTCAGCCCTCTCTCCTCCGCCAGTTTATACGCATGTTCGCAGGCCTCATCAAACACTTCCCCTGCCAGAACCACTTCCGCCCCATAGCTTTTCGTCCGGTTAATCTTGATCAAAGGCGTAGGCCCAGGCATCACGATGGTGGCCGGAATCCCGGCCAGCTTTGCCGCATACGCCACGCCCTGGGCATGGTTTCCTGCGGAAGCCGTAATCAATCCCTTCTCCCGCTCTTCTTCAGACAAGGTACTGATCTTAAAGTAAGCGCCTCTCACCTTATATGCCCCGGTAAACTGCATATTCTCCGGTTTAAAATACACCTTATTCCCAGTCTGCTCCGAATAATACTCGCTGTAAACCAGCTTTGTCTCCTGAGTCACCTTACTGACTGCCTCCGCGGCCTCCTCAAAGCTCTCAATCGTCATCATAATATTTTCATAATCTCCTTCCTGTCTGTATCTCCGGCACTCTCATAGGACCGCACCGGTGTCATCCTTCCGTGTGGAACAACGCATTGACAAACTGCTCCGCATCAAATTTCTGCAGATCGTCAATATTCTCCCCAATCCCAATATATTTCACCGGAATCCCCAGCTCCGACTGAATGGCCACGGCGATGCCTCCTTTAGCCGTACCATCCAGCTTCGTCAGAATAATCCCTGTAATATCAGCCACCTCCATAAACTGTCTGGCCTGGGACAGCGCGTTCTGTCCCGTAGTCCCGTCCAGGACCACCAGGGTCTCCCGAAACGCATCCGGGTACTCCCGGTCAATGATCCGGTTGATCTTTTTCAGTTCCTCCATCAAATTCTTCTTATTATGAAGCCGCCCTGCCGTATCACAGATCAGCACATCCGCATTCCTGGACTTGGCCGCCGCCACGGCATCATAAATCACGGCCGCCGGATCCGAGCCTTCCTGCTGAGCGATGATCTCCACCTCGGCCCGGTGCGCCCACTCCGTCAGCTGTTCCACAGCCGCCGCCCGGAAGGTGTCCGCCGCCGCCAGAATGACTTTCTTCCCTTTATCCTTTAATTGTCCAGCCAGCTTTCCTACGGAAGTGGTCTTTCCCACACCGTTGACGCCGATCACCAGAACCACGGACTTTCTGTTTTCGAAATCGTAAGCATTTTCCCCTAAGTCCATCTGCTTTTTGATGCTGTCCATAAGAATGGCCTTGCACTCCGCCGGCTCCTTGATATGCTGCTCTTTTACCTTGGCTCTCAGATCCGCCACAATGGACATGGTAGTCTGTATCCCTAAGTCCCCCATAATCAGGGTTTCCTCAATCTCCTCATAAAAATCGTCGTCAATGGCGGAAAAGCCGTTGAAAATGCTGTCCATGCCGGATACAATATTGTCTCTTGTTTTTGCCAGTCCTTCCACCAGCCTGCCAAAAAAACCTT
>CAYWRB010000119.1:0-4906 GCA_964460025.1 uncultured Hungatella sp. | reverse complement strand
AGCGCCCTATTTTTCCAGATCACCCTCGATCAGATTCACCGATACCAGCGTAGACACGCCTTTTTCCTGCATGGTGATTCCGTACAGCCTGTCCGCCGCCACCATAGTACCTCTTCGATGGGTAATCACAATAAACTGGGTATATTTGGTCAGTTTATGTAAATATCCGGCAAACCGGTCCACATTAGAATCATCCAGCGCGGCCTCAATCTCATCCAGAAGGCAGAACGGCGACGGTTTCAGATTCTGAATGGCAAATAAAAGGGCAATGGCAGTCAATGCCTTCTCCCCGCCGGACAGCTGCATCATGTTCTGCAGCTTTTTTCCCGGCGGCTGGGCAATGATCTGAATCCCTGCCTCCAGAATATCCTCCCCTTCCACCAGTTCCAGATTGCCGTGTCCCCCGCCAAACAGTTCCCGAAACACCTGGTCAAATTCATGGCGGATTTCCTTAAATTTCTCTTCGAACTGTCGGCGCATCCCTGTGTCCAGTTCCTCAATAATCCCCAGAAGCGCTTCCTCAGCCTGAACCAGATCTTCATGCTGTGTCTTCATAAACTCGTACCGCTCCGACACCTCCTTGTAGTCTTCAATGGCATTGACATTGACATTTCCCAATGCCTTGATGGCTGTCTTTAAACGGTCCGTCTGTTTTTTCATGTCCGAAATGGAAGTAAGCTCCGGATCCTTTAAGCTTTCCGCCGTAGAAAATGTAAGCTCATATTCGCTCCACATGTATTCCACATGGCGCTCCATTTTCTCATCCAGCTTCTCCTGCTGGCTCTGAAGCCGAAACAGCTCTTTGTCCAGGGTTCCCATCTGTTCCGAAAGTTCTTCTCTCTTTTCAAACAGCCCCTTCTGCTGTCTGCTCTTCTCTTCCTTTTCCCTTCCCTTTTGCTCCAGAAGCTTTTCCAGTTCCTCCGTCTGCCCTGCGATTTGGGAAATCTGTTCCTTAATCTCTAAAATCTCCTGTTCCTTCTCCTCGATGGCCTTTTCTGTCCCGCTGTTTCCGGCAAGAAGATTGTCCTTCTCAAGGCTCAAACGTTCCATCTCTTCCTTTACACGGTTTACATTCTCCAGGACAAACTGGTACTTCTGCTGTAAACCGGCTGTTTTAAGCTGAACCTCCGACAACTCCTTGGCCAGCAGCTCCCGATGTTCCTTGGCCTCCTCAAGCTGTCTGTTCAGTGACTCAATCTCCTGGTTGGTCTGAGCATTTTTCTCTTCCATTCCCTGGACATCCTGGGACAGCTCCTTCTGATTCTTTCGGATATCAAAGATCTGTTCTTCCAGCTGCCTGTTTTCCAGGACCAGGTCGCCGGAAGAATCCGCAATCTCCTGAATCTTCTCTTCCAGCTGGGCAATGGTGTGTTCTATGGTATTTTTCTCAAGGAAGCCTTTCTGGCGTTCCTCCTTGATCCTCTCCAGCTCTTCCTTTTGCTCCCTCAGCTGTCCTTCACAAAGCTCCAAGTCCTGCTGAAGCCTTTCCACCTGCTTTGTCACCTTTTCACAGCGTCCTTCCAGCTCCTCAATCTCCCGTTTTCTTCCCAGAAGATTGCTGCTGTTTTTAAATGCTCCTCCGGTCATGGAGCCTCCCGGACTTAACAATTCCCCGTCTAAGGTGACGATTCTAAGGCTGTACTGAAATTTCTTGGCCAGAGCTATGGCATGATCCATATGATCCGCCACTACAATCCTTCCTAAAAGGTATCTCACCAGAGATTGATACTGGGGATCCGCATGCACCAGGCTGCTTGCCAGGCCTATGACCCCAGGCTCCCCCAGAGCCTTTTCCTGGCCGGCTCCTGCCTTCTGCCCTACGCTGGTAAGGGGAAGAAATGTGGCCCTTCCGTATTTATTCTTTTTCAGGTATTCGATCAACTGCTTGGCCGTAGCTTCGGAATCTGTCACAATATTCTGAATGCTTCCTCCAAGAGCCGTCTCAATGGCCGTCTCATACTCCTTCTCGGTAGTGATAATATCGGCCACCACGCCGTGGATGCCCCGCACTCTGTCCCGCACTTCCATGACACGGCGTATACTGTTGCCGTATCCCTCGTACCGCTCCGCCAGGTTTCTTAAGGATTCCAGCTTGGTATAATCGGCCTGATACCGCTGCTGCCCCTCATTGATATTCCGGTTCAGCCGGCGAATCTCCTCCTCCAGACCGTCCATCTCCGTCTGCACCTGGTGCTGTCTGTCTTCCAGTTCCTCCAAAGCTTTCTCCACCTGCACCAGACGGTTTCCTGCTTCCTTTTTCTGCTCCTCCTGGACCGACTCATCGCTTTTTGATTTCAACAGCTTCTGGGCCACCTCGGAATGACGCAGCTGCGCCTGTTCCAGCATGGTCTCGTACCGCTGCTGTCTGGCCGTGAGGGATGCCTTCTCGTTCAGAGTGAGAATGATGCTACTCTTGCCGGATTCCAGCTTCTCGTCCAGCATCATAATGTGCTCCTCTTCCCTGCGGAGACTTTCCTCTGCCTGCTCTTTGGCTTTTAAGCTTTCCTCTGTCCGGATGCTCAGATCCTGATTCTCTTTTTCATACTGCCGGGCCTGAAGGAGCCTTTCCTCTGTCTCCTTGTCAATGGCCTGAATCCTGGAGGCAATGTGCTCCTCATTGATTTTTTCCGTACGGATCTGTTCCAACAGCACGTTGATCCGGCCTTCCTGATTCCCTTTTAACAGTTCCGCCTGGTTCTTCCGGCTGCGGCTTTCCTCCATCTCCTTGTCCAGCTGAAGCAGGTTTTCATCCAGCTGTCCATAGGTGGCTTTTATCTCCTCGGACTGCTGTCTCACCTCATCCAAATGTCCGGACACAATATCCGTCCTGTCTTTGACCTCTTTTAACTGTACCTTAAGGGCTTCGCTTTCCGTCAGAAATAAGTTGACTTCATAAATCTTCAGTTCGTCTCTCAGTCTCAAGTATTCTCTGGCTGTCTCTGACTGCTTGGCCAGAGGGCCTACCTGCTTTTCCAGCTCCCCAAGGATATCGGAAACCCGGACCAGATTCTGCCTTTCATTTTCCAGCTTTTTCTGGGCAATATTCTTGCGCCGTTTGAACTTCACAATACCGGCCGCCTCGTCAAACAGTTCCCGCCGCTCTTCCGGCTTACCGCTTAGAATCTTGTCAATCTGGCCTTGTCCAATAATGGAGTAGCCTTCTTTTCCGATTCCCGTATCGTAAAATAATTCATTGACGTCCTTTAAGCGGCAAGCGTTTCCATTGATCATATACTCGCTTTCGCCGGAACGATAGATCCGCCTGGCTACGGTCACCTGTTCATAGTCAATGGCCAGCTGATGATCTCCGTTGTCCAATGTGATGGCTACATAGGCAAAGCCCTGAGGCTTCCTGGTCTCCGTGCCGGAAAAAATAACGTCCTGCATGCTGGCGCCTCGAAGCTGTTTCACCCTCTGCTCTCCTAACACCCAGCGCACCGCGTCCGCCACATTGCTTTTTCCGCTTCCATTAGGGCCTACGATTCCCGTGATCCCGTTATGAAATTCAAACACGATCTTGTTGGCAAAGGATTTAAACCCTTGTACTTCAATGCTTTTTAAATACATAAAACACCTGCGTCTTCTCTATGATTTCTTATAGCTTATAATCCCCCTGTAGGCCGCCAGCGCCTCCGCCGCCTTCTTGGTCCTTCCTGTCCCTCTGCCGATCTCTTTATCCCCAATCTTGGCACGGACTTCAAATATCTTGTCATGGTCCGGTCCCTCTTCCCTCAAAAGCTCGTAGGATAAGGGCTCATCCCCGTCACTCTGAACCATCTCCTGTAAAATAGTCTTGCTATCATAAAAGAGCTGCTTGTGTTCGATATCATTTAAAACAAATCTGTGGATAAACTCTTTTGCATTAGCAAAACCACCATCCAAATATATGGCCCCAATCAATGCCTCCATGGCATCCGATACAATGGAATTCCTATAACGGCCTCCTGTGGACTCCTCCCCTTTTCCCAGAAGCAGATATTCTCCTAAATTTAATTCGCCGGCGCACAGCGCCAGTGTAGACTCACAGACAATGCTGGCCCTGGTCTTGGTAAGCTCTCCTTCCGGTGCCTTGTCATATTTGTGATAGAGGAAGTCGCTGGACACCACCTCCAGAACCGCATCCCCCAGGAATTCCAGCCTCTCATTGCAGCCAGACTTGTCTGCCTTGTGCTCGTTGGCATAGGAGCTGTGAATCATGGCCTGACGAAACAATCCCTTGTCCCGGAATTGATACCCGATGGCCTCTTCCAGTTTCTTTAAATCTTTATTCATGATAGCCTCCATATAAATCCATGAATACTCTCCGCCCCATATCACAGGGAAAACGCCGCATCCTCAAAAAAGAGGCTGCAGCGTTTATCAATCTGCTTTAGTTCAGCGCATTCTTGATCTGTTCTACGGCATCGCCCACCGTTACGATATTTTCCGCGGCCTCCTGTGGAATCTCAATATCGAACTCTTCCTCAATACCCATAATAATCTGGAAAATATCCAGGGAGTCCGCTCCTAAATCATCTACAAATGTGGTAGCATTTGTGATATCCTCGGCCTCCACATTTAGTACCTCGGCAATAATCCCCTGTAATTTTTCAAATTCCATAACAAATCCCCTTTCTTCATTCTTTATATGATTTTTATTTTAGCCTTTCTCATCTTCTGCCGTTTCTATACTCAGGCTCTCCCTGATCTTCTCGTTGATCTGCTGTTCCTTAAAGGTCTGACACTGCAAAATAGAATTATGGATCTCAAGGGCTTTGGAATTTCCGTGAGTCTTCACCACCAGTCCATTGAGTCCAAGTAACGGTGCTCCTCCATATTGGCTGGCATCAAAGGCCTTCAGCGTATCCTTTAAAGCAGGCTTTACCAAAAGCGCTCCTATCTTACTTCTAAGGTCAGCCATCATCCC
>CAYWRB010000118.1:4323-7901 GCA_964460025.1 uncultured Hungatella sp. | reverse complement strand
TGCAAATGATACTTTTGATTTATTAGATGAGATTGAAAAAGAGCTGGGGATTGCCACCTGTCCCATCAACTGGCCCATTGGCTGCGGGAAAAACTTTAAAGGGGTGTATGACAGAAATACGAGAAAGATCACTACCTTTACGGCTGCTATGGGAGGACAGAAGGAGGTGGCATCCCGATCCTTTGACGTAGAAGGGGCAGAGGTGGAGAAGGTGATAGGCCAGGATTATCACCAGCAGTTGTTGGATGAGATTGAACTGCTGGACGGGGCGGCAGATGAATTTGATATGGAGAGGGTCAGGAGGGGAGATTTGTCCCCGGTATTTTTTGGCTCGGCTTTGACAAATTTTGGCGTGGAAACCTTTTTACAGCATTTTTTACAGATGACCACGTCGCCTCTTTCCAGGAAGACTACCACCGGGGTGGTGGATCCGTTTGAGGAGGATTTTTCGGCCTTTGTGTTTAAGATTCAGGCGAATATGAATAAGGCTCACAGAGACAGGATTGCCTTTATGCGTATCGTGTCAGGGAAATTTGAGGCGGGTATGGAGGTAAATCATGTGCAGGGCGGGAAAAAGCTGCGGCTGTCCCAGCCTCAGCAGCTGATGGCACAGGACAGGAAGATTGTGGAGGAGGCATATGCGGGGGATATCATCGGGGTGTTTGACCCGGGGATTTTCTCGATTGGGGATACGCTGTGCCTGTCGAATGAGAAGTTTGAGTTTGAGGGGATACCTACCTTTGCGCCGGAGCATTTTGCCAGGGTGCGGCAGGTGGATACCATGAAGAGGAAGCAGTTTATCAAAGGGGTGAACCAGATCGCCCAGGAAGGCGCCATCCAGATTTTCCAGGAATTTAATACGGGGATGGAAGAGATCATTGTGGGGGTGGTTGGGGAGCTGCAGTTTGAGGTTCTGACCTACCGCCTCGAGAATGAGTATAATGTGGAGGTGAAGCTGGACCGGCTTCCCTACGAATATATTCGGTGGGTGGAGAATAAGGATGAGATAAATGTGGAGAAGATTCAGGGGACCTCGGATATGAAACGGATTAAGGATTTGAAGGATAATCCGCTTTTGTTGTTTGTGAACAGCTGGAGCATCGGGATGGTGGAGGATCGGAATCCGGGGCTTAAATTGAGTGAGTTTGGGAGAGGGTAGGGGGCTTGGAGATTCTCTCAGAGAGGGGTGTTCAGGGAGGTCCGTTCAGAGAGGTCCGCTCAGAGAGGGAACATGATCCAACGTCGCCGCGCTCTCGCTCCGTGAAGAATGCAGCGGTGCTAAGCTCGAAAGGACCTCGCTAAGCACCGGCATTCTTCAAGGGGCTCCTTTTGGATCATGTTCCCTCTCTGAGCTACGTTATTGAAAGGCTTGAATGATATGACCGAAGCGTCAATAGGTTAAGGAGATCATGGTTCTATGAAAAAGAAAGATTTTGGGATGTGTGTTAAGAAAACAGGAAGGGAGATTTTAAGATATGAGTAAGATTGATGTTGTGAGAGCTGCTATGATGACGGCTATGAAGAATAAGGAGAAGGCCAGGAAGGACGCGCTTTCTATGCTTTTGAGTGTTCTTAAGAATGCTCAGATTGATAAGAAAGAGCCTTTGACAGAGGATGAGGAGAATGCCATTGTAAAGAAGGAGATTAAGCAGTGTCAGGAGACGATCGACACGGCGCCGGCGGATAGGACGGATATAAAGGATGAGGCGGCTTTTCGTATTTCCGTGTATAAGGAGTTTGCTCCGGAGGATATGAGTGTGGAGCAGATTAAAGAAGTGATTGAGGAGGTTCTGGGGGAGTTGGGAATCGAGAATCCCGGGGCTGCGGATAAGGGGAAGATCATGAAGGTGCTTATGCCTAAGGTAAAGGGGAAGGCTGACGGGAAAGTGGTGAATCAGACGTTGGCTTCTATGTTTCGATAGAAAAGGAATGGGATGCCGCTTATGTTCGGCAGTGCCATGAGGTTTGGCTCCTGGTAGTCAGGAGAATGTATGTCAGAGCAGGATAAGAAAAACGGATGGTCTAAGAAGGAGAGAGTATGTATAGAAAAGAGATTGAGAAGTATATCGAGGAGCATAAAAATGAGATGATTGAGGACATTTTTACGCTGTGCCGAATCGACAGCCAGAAGATGCCTTATGAAGAGGGAATGCCTTATGGGAAGGGGGCGGCCAGAGCTTTGACGGAGGCGCTTTCCATAGCGGAGGGATATGGATTTTCTATTACGAATTATGGGAATTATGTGGGAGCCGTGGATTTTAGTGAAAAGGAGAAGCAGCTCGATATTCTGGCCCATCTGGATGTGGTTCCGGCAGGGGAGGGGTGGAAGGTGACAGAGCCTTTTGAGCCGGTTTTAAAGGATGGGAAGCTGTATGGGAGAGGGACTGCGGATGATAAGGGACCGGCAGTGGCGGCTCTTTATGGTCTGAGAGCTGTGAAGGAGCTGGGGATTCCTCTCTCTAAAAATGTGAGGCTGATTCTGGGGACGGATGAGGAGTGCGGAAGTTCGGATTTGGTTCATTATTATGGGATTGAGAAGGAGGCTCCTATGAGCTTTTCTCCGGATGCGGCATTTCCGGTGACCAATGTGGAGAAGGGCGGACTGGCCGGCCATTTTACAGGGGAATTTGAACCGTCTGCTAAGCTGCCAAGACTGGTGTCTCTGGAGGCAGGGATTAAAGTGAATGTGGTTCCGGGCAAGGCTTATGCGTCCGTAGAAGGGCTGGAGCGCAATGTGCTGGATGAGACGGCGGATCAGGTGGAGAAGGAGACAGGGGTTCGTTTTGAACTGGAGACTACGGAAACCGTCACAAAAATTACGGCGGTGGGAACAGGTTCTCATGCGGCTCACCCGGAGAACGGCAACAATGCCCTGACAGGCCTTTTGACCTATGTTCTTAAGCTTCCTCTGGCACCTTGCAGACAGGTGGAGATTCTTGGGAAACTGTCGGAGCTGATTCCTCATGGAGACGTACATGGCGCAGGCCTTGGGATTGCCATGGAGGATGAGATTTCCGGAAAGCTGACGCTGGCTTTTAGCTTGTTAAAGGTGACAGAGGACCAGCTGGATGGAACCTTCGACAGCCGCTGTCCGCTGTGTTCCAATGAGGACAATGTGTTAAAGGTAGTGAAGGAAAAAATGGCGTCTATTGGTCTGACTCTGCACAATGAGTCCATGAAAAAGCCCCATCATGTGGATGGGAATTCTCATTTCGTGCAGACCCTTTTAAAGGTTTATGAGGATTATACCGGGCGTAAGGGAGAGTGCCAGTCCATGGGCGGGGGCACATATGTTCATAATCTGGAAAATGGTGTTGCTTTTGGCGCATCTATGCCGGAGACAGATAACAACATGCACGGAGCCGACGAGTTTGCGGTTCTTGAGGAACTGGTAGTCAGCGCAAAGATTTTTGCACAGGTGATTGTGGAGCTGTGCGGCTGAAGGCAGTTGGACCTCTAGTGCAACGCTGTACTAGATCGGAGAAATAGCAGAGCCGGTTAGGTGGAATTGGTAAAGGATTGAAAAAGAGAAAAAACAAAAAACATTTGCCGGAGCCTTGACGATAATGTCAGGGCTC
>CAYWRB010000118.1:0-4313 GCA_964460025.1 uncultured Hungatella sp. | reverse complement strand
TTATAGCGCTTCAGAAAAGGCATTCGGGATATGGTTGACTTTTTTGCATCTATGTTTTATAATATACTTAGTAATACAAAGTATATGAGGGAAAACATGAATGATAAGTATGAGAGACAGATGAAGAAGGGTGTCCTGGATATGCTGGTTTTAAGGCTTTTAAAATCAGAGGCCAAATATGGATATCAGATTATTCAGGAGATGAAGGAGAAGAGTGACGAGACATTTTTGCTGAAGGATGGCACCTTATATCCCATACTCTATCGACTGGAGGAGGATAATCTGGTGGTAAGCAAGTGGAGCGAAGCCGTGGGAAAGCAGGTGCCGAGAAAATATTATGAAATCACTGAGGCGGGGCAAAAGGCCCTTGGTGAAATAGAAGCTGTCTGGAAACGGATTTCCGACGGAATAGCAAAAATTATGGAGGATTAGGCAATGAATGAGAGACAATATGTAGATGCTGCTGCGAGAAAAATAAAGTGTGACAGGAATAAGAAAAAGGAGATTAAGAAGCAGCTGCTTACGGACATTCGTATGCGGACAGAACAGGGGGAGAGGCTGGAAGAGATTCTTTCCCAGATGGGAACGCCAAAGGAAATTGCAGACGGATTTAACGAAACAATTTCCGTGGAAGAGAAAAAGCGGTATACCAGGAACAAAGTGCTTATGATTGCGGCGCCTGTAGTCGGCGTATTGCTCTGCCTGATATTGGCTGTGTATTGGATATTTCCTAAAAGTGTTGATATTTCCCAGAGCAAATATTTTGACAGGGAACAGGTGGAGGCGGCTATGAAGGAGACCGTAGAATTATTGGATGAGGGAGATTATGATGCTTTACAGGAGAATGCGATTCCACAGATGCAGGCTGTGTTAAACGCCGAAGAAATGGAGGAAGCAAAAAGCTTGCTGTCTGATGACTGGGGAGAGCGGAAATTGTTCGGTGCGGTGTATATGGTGGAACTGATACAGGGAAACAGGCATTATGCAGTAGGAGAGATGACGGTTACCTACGAAAATGTAAGCACCACTTACCATCTGACCTATGACCAGGATATGCGCCTGGCAGGTATCTATATGAGGTAAAAGGTGCCTGAAAGGGGTGAGTACTGTTACCGATTGGATAGGAGGAATGCCTGTGAACGCTGAAACCGTATTTTCATTTGTATTGCTGTTGTTCAGTATAGCACCTGTTATAATCTTGGGGATCGTCCAGTACAAAAGCAAAAAACCGGTTGGTTTCTGGAGCGGAGAGGAGCCGCCCCGGAAAGAGCAGATTACGGATATGGAAGCTTATAATCGGAAGCATGGGATGATGTGGATTTTATATGGGACGGGATTTATTCTCTGTTTTGTATGCGGATTTCCGTTTGGAGGGGAAATCGCAGCGGCATTGTGTATGCTGGAGGGGATAGGCGGAATATTTGGATTGGTTGCCTATCATAATAAGCTGAACCGCATGTACCGCAAAAAGGAAGGTGACGTCTGATGGGATTTTGGATTTTTATGACAATTAGCAATCTTCTGATACCGCTACTGATGATTGTGATTGGGAAGGTATTGATTAAGAATCCGCCGAAGAAGATAAATGGAATTTATGGCTATCGGACTTCCCGGTCAAGGAAGAATCAGGAAGCGTGGGATTTTGCCCAGCGGTATTGCGGGAAGTTATGGTGGAAGACCGGATGGGTTATGCTGCCTTTGTCAGTAATCAGTATGCTTCCGGCAATGGGTAAGAGTGACGATATGATAGGAGGATTGGGCGGGGCGATTACAACCGTGGAATGTGTGATAATGGTTGCGACGATTTTCTTTGTAGAGAGAGCTTTGGGAAAGAAATAACGGCCGGCTTTTAACAGCCGGTCGTTTTCGTAAAAGTGAAAATGGGGAGTATCTTAATATTTATCTTCCTCGTAAATATCCATCCCCTTCATCTGCGCCAGATTCAGAAGTTTCTCCCGCCAGTCGCCATAGACCGTGACTCTGTGCCATCCGAAGATATCCATATTCCAGTTCCTCATAATGCTCCGGACATTGGCTTCTGCCGCCAGCTTGGTTCTGCAGCCTCTGTCCAGGCCTACATTTCCTACGGCGATACCGCTGTGTACGGCAAATGCATTTTTGTCGGTGCATAGTTTATATGTAGTGACAGGCAGGTTCAGGGGAAGCATGGTCTGAACGGAGGCGCCTTTCTGATCTTCCGCATGGCTTCGGATATAATATTCCTGAATTCTGTTGTCCTGATATCCGGTCATCCGGTTGCTGCAGACGCAGTGGTCATAGATGATTTGATTGCTGGAGGTATCGATGACCGGGTCGGACACAAAGCCAGGGCGGTCAAAGCCAAGGGTAGAAATCATGACTGACAGTACGGAGTCCACATCCGCCTCGCAGATTCCGATAGTTCCCTGATTCAGCATCTCAAAAAATGACAGGCAAGGGTAAGCCTTCATACGGTTTTCATAGAACAGACTGAGGCAGTCAACCGTCACTGCGGTGGAGCCGGTCTGTTTTTTCAGTTCTTCCAGAACGTAATACAGTTTGGCACTTTTTATAATTTCCTCTTTGGACGGTTCGACGGAGCGGATGGAGTGAGTCAGCCATTTTTCCGCCAGGGGAAGGGCCTGCTGCTCCGAGACAGAGTTATAGAGAGAAAAAATATCCTGGCTGTTTTTGATGACGGTTTCGCAGCCCCAGTTCTGTTTCAGCGCTTCAATTTTCCCAGGCGCAAACATTTCGTTTCCAGGGTTGTCGCTGATAATCAGTATTTTTTCTTTCTTTATGCGCTTTAAAACTTCAATCAGCTGTGCGTTCTCGGCAATATCGCCGTAATCCATGGAAGACACCAGCCCAATGGGAAGATGCTCTTTGCAGACTCTGGTGGCGGCATTTAAAAACCCACCGCTTCCTGCATGGGGAAGGTCGGCAATCAGCACCGGGAACCTGGTATCGGCCATATCGCAGTATACATTGTACAGACAGGGGGCATTGGTGGCGGTAATTAAGACAAATCCGTCATATTGCTTCTTGATATCGGGAAATTCATTTTTGGCAGCTTCCACGTCTGAAGAGATGGAGATGTCAATAAGAGCATCCGGCATCCGCTGCTTTAAAGCTTCGCAGATCTGGCCGGCGGTCTGTTCATAGTTAAAGTTAATATGGGGCCATCCTGCCGTATCCTTTGGTTTTGCCTGAATCATAAGCTTAATTTTGGTTTCCATATTCGTTCCTCCTTAAGGTATGTTTCGGTTTTCATTTCATAGCTCTATTAAAACATGTATCCGGGGAAAAATCTATTGACGAAGACGTCCATCTATTGTACTATGACGTCATGAATAATGTTGATTGGAATTATGAAATTCATTCTTTCGGAATAACAAAATGCCGTGATGACTGGACCTGGGATACGGAAAAACAGCCTTCTGCCGATTATGATCTGTGGATTGTGCTGGGAGGAAACGGGCATGTACACACAAAGGAACATGTGTATGAGGTGTCGGAGGGAAGCTGTATGCTGCTAAGGCCTGGAGGATGCTACAGAGGCAGCCAGAATCCGGACAACCATCTGGTGGTGTTTCACACCCATTTTGATGCGGTGGGCAAGGACGAAAACCTGATTCCGTTGGAAGAACATTTTCCCTTATTCCGGGAATTATATGATTTTTTATTTATCCGCCAGCTTTTGTTCAAGATGCTGGACAGCTTAAGCAGGGAACAGATGAGGGAGGCATCTCACTGGATGCAGGTGGTTTTGGACGAGATAGCCAATCAGGATGAGAAAAATGATTTGAAGATTCCTCATCCGGTGATTCTAAAGATACGTAAGCTGTGCGATCAGATACAGAAAAATCCAGGGAAACGTTTTTCTCTGCGGGAGGTTTCGGAAAGTGCAGGATATTCCCCGGATTATTTCGGGCGCCTGTTTAAGAAGACGACGGGACATGCATTTTCCGATTATATTGTGAGTGTGCGGATGAACCAGGCCAGAACCTATCTGAAGAATTCAAACAGCAGTATTGAGTCCATCGCCGGTCAGCTGGGGTATGAGGACACCGGGTTTTTCTGCAGGCAGTTTAAGAAGAGGATGGGATGTTCGCCGGGGCAGTACCGGAATCTGTAGAAGGAAAAGAAAGTTAAAATTAAGAACAGGGGCTCAGGAAATTTTTCATAACCAACTGATGGAACGGTTTATTTCAGGTCAGGAAGGTGAACTGGCTGTCTATATTCCGACCAATCGGGTTATTGTCAGTGAGAACAAATCGATGAGATTGAGATGTTTCTTCATGTAAATATTCAATCCAAACTGATTAAGAGCA
>CAYWRB010000117.1:0-7908 GCA_964460025.1 uncultured Hungatella sp. | reverse complement strand
GATAACATACCCATAATAGTACCTCCACCCATTCCCAAACCTAAAAAGGAGCCCCTCATGAACCAGGATATCATCAACCGCTTAAGTGTCATCACAGAAGAAGAGCAGGAAATCCTCTCCGGCCGCAGTGAAATCGACCGCACCAGATATGCACAGACAAAAGAGCTCATCATCGACAGCGGAAAAATGTTAGAGCACGGCAAATTAATCCGAATCCGTCCCCACACCCGCTTCGTCCACTTCCCCAGACACCGCCACAATTATGTAGAAGTCATCTACATGTGCCAAGGCCAGACCACCCATATCATCGATGGAAACCAGGTGGTCTTAAAAGCCGGCGAACTGCTTTTCCTAAACCAAAACGCCGTACAGGAAATTCTCCCTGCCGCAGAATCGGACATCGCCATAAACTTTATCATTCTCCCCGAATTTTTCGACACTGCCTTCCACATGATCGGAGAAGAGGAAAACTACCTTCGCGATTTTCTCATCAGCTGTCTCCGCCAGGACAACCGCTATGGCAATTACCTTCATTTCCAGGTATCAGACGTGCTTCCCATCCAGAACCTGGTGGAAAATATGGTCTGGACCTTATTAAACAACCAGCCCAACAAGCGCAGCGTCAACCAGGTCACCATGGGGCTTCTATTCCTTCATCTGATGCACCACACCGACCGCATTTACTCCGGTGCCGGTTCCTACAGCCAGCAGCTGATTTTCCAGGTGCTGCGCTATATTGACGAAAATTACCGAAACGGAGAATTGACGGAGCTGGCTGCCATCATGGGTTATGACGTGCCATGGCTCAGCCGCACCATCAAACGGCTTCTGGGACACACTTACAAGGAGTTGCTGCAGATAAAACGCCTGAATCAGGCAGCTTTCCTTCTGCAGAGCACCCGCCTTCCCATCACCGATATCTGTGCGGCCGTAGGCTATGACAACACCAGCTACTTTCACCGTATTTTCAGAGAATATTACCACATGTCACCAAAGGAATACCGGACAAACGGCTCCCCTGCATAGGGCCGGCCAATATCTCCAGGCCTACCTCTTTATATCCCCATTATCAAACGGGTCTCCGCACTCCGGACAGAACTTCGGCGGTTTCGTCGGATCTTCCGGCTCCCATCCGCACTTATCACATTTATACTGGGGAACTCCTGCCGGTTTCGGCTTTCCGCACTCAGAACAGAATTTGCCTTTATTCTGGGCGCCGCAGGAGCAGGTCCAGAAGCCGTTCTCTGCTGGTTTTGGCTGCCCACACTCGGAACAGAATTTGCCTTTGTTTCCCGTAGCGCCGCAGGAACAGGTCCACCCGCCGGCACTTCCCGTCTGATTTGCTGCCTGCTGGCCTCCGGCCGCCTGCCCATACTGCCCCTGCTGCCCCATGGCAAACAGATTCTGAGCATTCATCCCCCCTGCATTGGACGCCATATTCATACCCGCAAAGGCCATCATAGGTCCGGTGCTGGTATTGGCCGCAGCAGACTTCATGGCCTGAGCCTGGGCATCCACCAGATGGGCCGCCGCCATGTTGGGGTTGCGAAGGGCCGCATTCCTCTGCAGCTCCTTAATCATCTTCTCGTCCTCTTCCGACGCCTTCACGGAGCTGACTCCCATGGCACTGATGGCAATTCCGTACTTTCCTCCCCACTTATCCGAAAGGACCTCATTCAAAGCATCGGAAAGTTCCGCCGTATGCCCCGGAAGCGCACTGTAGCGGACTCCCATATCGGAAATCTTTGCAAAGGCAGGCTGAAGCGCCGTCAAAAGCTCGCTTCTCAGCTGCGAGTCTATCTTATCCCTTGTATACACACTTTCCACATTGCCGCAGATATTTTTGTAGAACAAAATAGGATCAATAATCCTGTATGAATACTCGCCGTGGCACCGGATGGATATATCGATATCCAAACCGATATTCCTGTCCACCACCCGGAACGGAACCGGACTGGCCGTGCCATATTTATTTCCCAGAATCTCCTTGGTATTGAAGAAATAAACCCTCTGGTCCTTTCCCGTATCACCGCCGAATGTAAATCGTACCTTAAACCGTTCGAAACTTTTCTTTAACCCTTCGCCAAAACCACCATAAAAAATCGTAGGTTCCGTAGAAGTATCATAGACAAATTCTCCTGCCTCCGTACAAATCTCCGCAATGGCCCCCTGGTCCACGATGATCATACACTGCCCCTCATTTACCGCGATCACAGAACCGTTGGTAATGATATTATCACTGCCCTTATCATTAAAATTCCTCTTCCCCTGACGCTTCTCTGCCTTTTTAACCAGGACATCCTCTGCCATAGACGGGCAATAAAAATATTCTCTCCATTGATCAGCCAGCACACTCTGTGCAGCGCTTAATCCAACCTTCAAAAGTCCCATACCAAACTCCTCCTTCTTTTTCCTGACAGCATCCTTTCCATGCCGTTACCGTTACTTCCGGCGTTTTCTAAAAGCCGTTTTCTACTTTAAAATTTTACCACAACATTGCCATTATTGGAATTCCTAAAATAATATATTTAACCTCTAAAACCCTTGAAGCTGCATACACCGGGAAAATCCCCCCTGTCTTTTAAACCACAGACAGAGGGATTTTCCCGGTGTATGACTCTTTGACCGTTTTATTATACCATGTCCTCCGGACATGCTCGCTCCAAATTCCTTTATGATATCTTTATCACAGCCTTCACAATATCTGCCTTATTCTTTACACTATACTCCATAGCCTTGGGCGCCTCATCCAGCGTAAATTCATTGGTCACAATCCCTTTCAGGTTTACCTTTCCGGACGCAACCGCCTCAATGGCCATCGGATAGATGTGACGATACCGGAACACACTCTTAAGCGTCAATTCCTTATCCAGCACGGTTCCCACAGGAAGGGTCATCTCTCCGGTCTTACTGTATCCTACAAGCACAATAGTAGCACCCTTCTTCACCGCCAGAATCGCCTGTCTTGCAGTAATCTCCGTTCCTGCAGTCTCAATGGCCAAGTCTGCGCCTTCCCCACCGGTCAGTTCCTTGATCCTTTTTACCACGTCCTCCTTGGCGCCATTAATCACTGCCGTCGCTCCCAGTTCCAGGGCTTTATCCAGACGTTTTTCCATCACATCCACCACATACACCTCGGACACGCCTCTGGCCTTCAATGCCATCATAGACACAAGCCCAATACATCCTGATCCCATAACCACAGCCTTCTGTCCCAAATGTGCATCTCCCTGAATTGCGGCATGGAATCCCACTGCCAGCGGCTCGATCAAAGCGCCCTCCAGAGTGCTTACATTATCCGGAAGCTTAAAACACAGATCCGCCTCATGAGCCACATACTCCTGGAAAACGCCGTCAACCGGAGGCGTAGCAAAGAAAACAACATCCGGGCAGAGATTGTATTTTCCTTCTCTGCAGAACTGGCAATGGCCGCAGGTCTTCCCTGGCTCCAGCGCAACCCGGTCACCTACCTTCAGATGCTTTACATCTTTCCCAACTTCCACAACGGTTCCTCCTGGCTCATGGCCAAGAACAAACGGAGGCTCCACAATAAAATTCCCGATAGCTCCTGCCTCATAGTAGTGAAGGTCGCTGCCGCAAATCCCCACATATTCCAGTTTAACCAGAACCTCATTGTCTTTTGCCTTGGGAATATCCCTTTCCTCAAAAGCCATCTCTCCGATCGCGGTCATCACCGCTACCTTCATCTTTCCTTCCATATTGGTCTCCTTCTTATAAATTATATTTTTAATTCTCCAATGGCAATCCGCTTCTTTTTCTGCCACACTGCCATAACTTCACGCTTCCCCCCGCCTCGCCAAGGCATGGGGCAACCCTCAGGCTTTCTCTATGGCTCTACAATAACCTTGATCGTCTCCGCGCTCTGCTGAGCCAAAATCGCTTCCTCCACCTGCTCCACCGGGAAAGAATGGGTAATGATGGGCTCCAGCTTCAATACTCCGCTGTTGATAAGAGCTGCCGCCCGTCCGTGGGTATCCGGGTTGATCATAGAACCTACAATGGTCAATTCCTTTTGGAACACATCCTCCAAATGCAGATTGTAAGTGGAATCCGGCTTCGGTACACTAAACAGCAGAATCGTAGCTCCTTTGTCCGCCGCCAGAAATGCCTGTTGTGCCGCAACCGGCGTTCCCACACATTCAATCACCACGTCCGCCCCTTTGGCGCCAAGACATTTTTCCAACTGCTCGCTGATATCCTCATGAATCGGGTCTATGGTTTTGCAGGCTCCAACCTCCATACCAATCTCCCGGCGCATGGATACCGGCTCACTGAGAACCACTTTAGATGCTCCCGATATCTTAGCTAATTGTACCATAAGCAGGCCGATTGCGCCACCACCAATTACACAAACCGTATTTCCCGGCTGAATTTTAGCCTTGTCAATTCCGTGAATACAGCAAGCCAAAGGCTCCGTCATGGCCCCATACTTCAAAGGCACATCTTTATCCAGTTGATAACATTGTGTCTCCGGTACCAGACAGTACTCTGCAAATCCTCCGTCTCTGTTGACGCCAATGGCAAACAGATTTTCACACATCTGCTTTTTCCCTATCTGGCAGAAATGACATTTTCCGCAGTAAATGTTCGGGTCTACGGTTACATGATCCCCCGACCTCACCGTAGTCACCTCACTGCCTACCTTCTCCACAACACCGGAAAACTCATGGCCTAAAATTACCGGCGGTTTCACATCGGTAGACCCTTTGCTTCCATGGTAAATATGTACATCCGTCCCACAGACTCCACATGCCGCCACACGAATCAGCACATCCCGCGCTCCTGTCTCAGGTATCTCCTGCTCCCTCACTTCAAACTTTTTCCCGCCTAAAAAATAGTTTCCTTTCATGAGTGCCTCCTATTTTATTATATACTTATATAAAAGTGTTTTATTTATCTTAACCATATCACATCCAGGGGACAATGTCAAACAGGTAAGGAAAAATATAATGAAAAATAAATAAAAATTTTATTTGTATTTTCATCCCGCTTCCATTATAATAAAGCTATTGAATTAGCAAATTCTGGTTTATCTGCAGCTATGCTATTCTATCTTTTCTTTCATTTCACATCTGCATTCCGTAATATCCTATGAATGTTACATGTGGCATACGTTATGAGGCTGTCTTATCAGTTTACATAAAATAATTCTATCAGGAGGTACCTACATGGTATACGAAACATTTCAAACAAAGCTCACAGAAAAACTCACTCAGCTTTTTGGCCCTGATTATCTGCTTCTGGTGCAAAAGATTCCTAAAAACAACGGCGTCATGCAGGATGGATTATGCATCAGCAGAAAAAACTCGCCCATTGCCCCTGCCGTTTACTTAAACAGCTACTATGAACTGTATCAGGCAGGCGTATCCATCGATGAGATTTCGGAGGAGATTTATCTTCTCTATTCTCAAGATTGCGGCCTGAGCTACGTAGATTTTTCCGTAATCAATGACTTTTCCAAGCTGAGGGATAAGATCGCCTGTAAGCTGATCCATACGGATTTCAACAGGGAGTTGTTAAAAGATATCCCTTCTGTTCCTTATCTGGATCTTTCTATCATCTTCTATCTGTATCTGGAAGAAAATGAATCCGGCCAGATGACCGCGCTTATTCATAACCATCATATGGTCCTGTGGAATACCAGCCTAGAAGAATTATACCGGCTGGCCCTTGAAAATACACCGGTTCTTTTTCCGCCGGATTTAAAAAGCATGTCTCAGATTATGCGTGATATCAGAAATCAAAGCACCAATGACAGGGAACTCCATGATTTCGCCAACGATCTGCCAAAATCACAGGCTCTCTCTCCGCTCTACGTTCTAACCAACAGTTCCGGCATCAACGGCGCCAGTGCAATCCTTTACCCCCATGTGTTAAGGGATTTCTCCCGACAATTAAAACACGACCTGGTCATCATCCCCTCCAGCATCCATGAAGTCCTGCTGATTCCTTATGATGAACACCTTTCTCTGGATAAACTGACCGACATGGTAAACCAGGTAAATCAGACGGAAGTCCCCCTGGAGGAACATCTCTCCAATCACGTGTATTACTATTCGGGAGAATCAGACCAGGTACTTATCCTCCAGGATTCCTCCGCACCACAGCCCTGCTGAACATTTATCTCAAATGGTTCTCCGGAATGGCTTGGTGCCATTTTTGCACCGATCATCAGGCTCATTCCATATCCAGCAGCATTTTCTTTACTTCCATCATCCGATCTCTCAGCACGGCTGCCTCTTCAAAGTTCAGCTCTGCCGCTGCTTTATGCATCTTTTTCTGCAGTTCCTTTTGAAGCTTATTCAGCTCGCCCGCATCCATAGACTCAATATCCTTGCTCTGGCTTCTGCCATCCTCAGACGCTGCCTTGGAAATGGCAATCAAATCGCGGACTGCCTTCTTGATCGATGTAGGTGTAATTCCGTGTTCCTCATTGTACTGCTGTTGAATCTTCCGACGACGATTCGTCTCATCAATGGCGGTTCTCATGGAATCCGTGATTGTATCTGCATACATGATTACATGACCTTCCACATTTCTGGCCGCCCGCCCTATGGTCTGAATCAGGGAAGTCTCCGAACGCAGAAATCCCTCTTTGTCCGCATCCAGAATCGCAACCAATGAAATCTCCGGAATATCCAGTCCTTCTCGCAAAAGATTGATTCCAACCAGCACATCAAATACATTCATACGCATGTCACGGATGATCTCCGCCCGTTCCAGAGTGTCGATGTCCGAGTGAAGATACTTAACTCGAATCCCCACCTCCCGCATATAGTCGGTCAGATCCTCTGCCATCCGCTTTGTCAGGGTGGTTACCAGAACCTTGTTTCCCTTATCTACTTCCTTGTTTACCTCGGAAACCAGATCATCAATCTGTCCTTCCACAGGTCTTACCGAAATCTCCGGGTCCAAAAGGCCTGTGGGACGGATAATCTGTTCCGTCCGCATCAGCTCATGCTCCGCCTCATAGACCGACGGCGTCGCTGATACAAACATCATCTGGTCGATTTTGGCCTCAAATTCCCCAAAGTTCAGAGGCCGGTTATCCAGGGCAGACGGAAGCCGGAAACCATAATCTACCAAAGTCTGCTTTCTGGAACGGTCCCCCGCGTACATTCCCCGAACCTGAGGCAGGGTAATATGGGACTCGTCAATGATAATAAGAAAGTCATCGGGAAAATAGTCAATCAGGGTATACGGAGGTTCTCCCGGAGCCGAACCGGTCAGATGCCTGGAGTAGTTTTCGATGCCGGAGCAAACTCCCGTCTCCCTCATCATCTCCACATCAAAATTGGTTCTCTCCGCAATTCTCTGGGCCTCCAGCAGCTTGTCCTCACTCTTAAAATATGCCACCCTCTCCTTTAACTCTTCCAGAATATTTTTAGCCGCTTCCTCCATCCGCTCCTTCGGAATCACATAGTGGGAGGCCGGAAACAGTGCCACATGCCCTAACTGTGCTCTTACTTCCCCTGTCACCGTATCAATCTCCGTGATACGGTCCACCTCATCTCCAAAGAACTCGATTCGATAGGCCTCATTGCCGGAATAGGCAGGAAATACCTCCACCGTATCCCCGCGCACCCGAAAGGTGCCTCGATGGAAATCCATATCGTTTCTGTCATACTGGATATCAATCAGTTTGTGTATTACCTCATCCCGGTCCTTTATCATCCCAGGCCGGAGAGAAATCACCATCTCCTGATAATCAATAGGGCTTCCCAAACCATAGATGCAGGAAACCGAAGACACAATAATGACATCCTTTCTCTCCGACAAGGCCGCCGTAGCCGAGTGACGCAGCTTGTCGATCTCGTCATTGATGGCGGAATCCTTCTCGATGTAGGTATCCGTAGAAGGCACGTAGGCTTCCGGTTGGTAGTAGTC
>CAYWRB010000116.1:3333-7926 GCA_964460025.1 uncultured Hungatella sp. | reverse complement strand
ATGTGACGAAATTTATTTTGGCAGTGTTGGTGGCTCTCCGTCATGTGGTTCAGCTGTATTATCCTGTAGAGAGTAAATGGCGCCTGCTGATCTGTTCATGGTTGTCCAATCTGGCGGTGCCGGGATTTTTTGTCATGGCCGGTTTTTTTTTGTTCCGCAAGATAGAAGACGGAAAGACGGACAGAGACAAAAAGATCGTGTGGAGTTATTGCTGGAGAATCTTGAAGCTGACGCTTATCTGGTCGGCAATCTATCTTCCGGTGGACATCTATACCTGGTATTACAGTACATCTGATGCCAGTGTGTGGGAATGGATATGGTACTATATTAAATCCTTCTTTTTCAGTCATACCATTGTACAGCTTTGGTATCTTCCGGCACTTATTGCGGCATGTCTGGTGGTGTGGTTCCTGTATTCGAGAGGGATGAAGATATGGCAGATATTAGTAGCAGGCGGGCTCTTGTTTGGCGTATACTGTTTTGAATCCAACCGGTATTTTGGGTTCGAGCTGCCGGGAAGAGCCATACTCCAGCTGTATTATAAACATTTTTATACCATGCGTAACGGCTTGTTTTACGGTACTTTTTTTGTGGCTTTAGGGCTATGGTTTGCGAAAACAAAAACAAGGCTGTCTTTTAAAGTGTCGGCCGTGGGATTCGTAGGATGTCTGGCCCTTATGTTTTTGGAGGCGCTGCAATATCACAATCTGAACTGTGTGTTTATGGCGGCACCGGCTTCATTTTTTATGATTTCTGCGGCCATGGCAGTGAAGTGGAAGAACCGGAAGTTATATCCCAGACTGCGGAGCATGAGCCAGTGGGTCTATCTGTCACAGTACTATTTTATGTTTTTGTTTTCGTTAATGATGCAGCCGTATCTGCTTTCCTTTACAAAGAAGCAATTTACGGTAGCGGTCATGGGACCGATGATGCTTTTCTGCGGGGCTATGGTGTGGCTGTCTGAGAAGAAAGGATTTACATGGCTGAAAAAATTGGTTTAGAATACATTAGTATAGAAAGAAGAGGGCGGCAAGATGAAACAGTATAAGATCGCAGTGGCAGGTACCGGTTATGTAGGGCTGTCCATAGCAACACTTTTATCCCAACACCACAAGGTTACCGCGGTGGATATCCTTCCGGAAAAGGTTGAACTGATTAACAATCGGAAATCTCCGATTCAGGATGAGTACATTGAAAAATATCTGGCGGAGAAAGAGCTGGATCTGACGGCAACTTTGGATGGGGCGTCGGCCTATAAGGATGCGGATTTCGTCGTCATCGCAGCACCTACCAATTATGATTCCAAGAAAAACTTTTTTGATACTTCCGCAGTGGAAGCGGTTATTGAATTGGTGCTGGCTAACAATCCAAATGCGGTTATGGTAATTAAGAGCACCATTCCTGTAGGATATACGGAATCTGTCCGGGAGAAATATCATACGAAGAATATTCTGTTCAGCCCGGAATTTTTGCGGGAATCCAAGGCATTGTATGACAACCTTTATCCGTCCCGTATTATTGTGGGATGCCCCCAGGATGATGAGAGGCTGCTTACTGCTGCCCATACATTTGCTGACCTTTTGAAGGAAGGGGCTCTTAAGGAGAAGATTGATGTTCTTTTTATGGGACTGACGGAAGCAGAGGCGGTAAAATTGTTTGCCAATACCTATCTGGCGCTGAGAGTTTCTTATTTTAATGAGCTGGATACCTATGCGGAGTCCAAAGGACTTGACACCCAGTCGATCATCAACGGCGTGTGTCTGGATCCTCGTATCGGAACCCATTACAACAATCCTTCTTTCGGATACGGAGGGTATTGTCTGCCTAAGGATACAAAGCAGCTTTTGGCAAACTATCAGCATGTGCCCCAGAATATGATGACAGCCATTGTGGAGAGCAACCGCACAAGGAAGGATTTTATTGCGGACAGGGTGCTGGCTATGGCCGGGTATTATGATTATGGGAAAATCAATGAGTATCACGCGGACTATGAGAAGGAAGTAGTTGTTGGCGTGTACAGGCTGACTATGAAGAGTAATTCCGACAATTTCCGCCAGAGCAGCATCCAGGGGGTCATGAAGAGGATCAAGGCGAAGGGGGCGGTCGTCATTATATATGAGCCTACCTTAAAGGATGGAAGCACATTCTTCGGATCTAAAGTGGTTAATGATTTGGAGCAGTTTAAAAAGAGGAGCGGGGCAATCATCGCCAACCGGTATGACAGCAGTCTGGATGACGTGAAGGAGAAGGTGTATACCAGAGATATTTTTAGGAGAGATTAGTATTAGGTTTGACAAATTTTTTGACAAATTTTTGAAAAAAACTGTTGCAAAAATGGAAAAACTATGCTATACTATCATAGTTCGCGGGAGTGCTGGAATTGGCAGACAGGCAAGACTAAGGATCTTGTGGGTGTATGCTCGTGTGGGTTCAAGTCCCATCTCCCGCAGATGCAGAAGTGGCGGAATTGGCAGACGCGCACGGTTCAGGTCCGTGTGGTGGTTTCACCTTGTGGGTTCGACTCCCATCTTCTGCATGAGAGGTCTAAATCCTTGAGGAATCAGGGGTTTAGGCCTTTTTGCATACAGACAGTAGTAATGCAGCGATTTTTCCCTCTATCATTTTTTCTTATTCTATGATAGAATAAAAGGGCTTTCAGAAATAGATGGAAGCATATTATATAAGGAGGATATGGAAATGAAAAAAATTATTGCATTGACACTTTGCGGTGCCATGGCAGTCAGCCTTACGGCCTGCGGCGGCAAGGCTTCTGACGCGACTACGGCGGCGGAGACGACAGCAGCAGAGACAACGACGGCAGCGCCCAAGGCCGAGACCCTGACCGGTTCTGCAGAAGGGTTTGGCGGACAGGTGACAGCAACTCTGACTGTGGAAGACGGGAAGATTACGGCGTGTACCTTAGAGGGTGCGGATGAGACTCCGGAGATTGGAGGAAAGGCTTTAGAAGAACTGGAAGGCCAGGTTGTGGCGGCCGGCGGATATGAGATTGACGGCGTGTCAGGAGCTACGGTTACAAGCACGGCAGTGTCAAAGGCAGTTGCAGCTGCTCTGGGAGAAGAGATAGATGAGCCGGAGACAGAAGCAAAGGAACCGGAGACAGCGGCTCCGGCTGAGATTGTGGAGATTGAAGGCGGACTGCAGATTGGGCAGGTATATGCCGCGGCTCACGGCACAAGCTGTTTTGCAGAGGCAGTTGCCGTAGTTCAGGATGATGTGATTGTAGCTGCTTATATTGATGAGTTCCAGTTCCTGCCAAAGGGAGAGGATATCGTCGGCGTTCCCAACAGCGATGCAGATTTTGCCGCTTCCTATGCCGAGGATGTGGTGCTTGGTTCCAAACGGGAAAACGCAGAGTATTACAGCAGTATGATGGCGGAAAAGGGCGGCTCCACGGTTGCGCTTGATGCAAACTATGACGCGATTCAGAGCTTTGTGGTTGGCAAGACCATTGATGAGGTAGCGGCAGTTGCCGAAGGCGACAATGCGGTAGATGCGGTATCCGGCGCTACCCTTGTGGACACGGCCGGGTATCTGAAGGCTATTGCAGATGCGGCAAAAGCAGCGAAAGAGACTCAGGCAGTAGAGTTCAGCGGCAATTCCGAAGACTTAAAGCTGGAGGTAGCATATACGGCGGCTCACGGTACCAAATGCTTTACTACGGCAGCAGCGCTGACAGACGGCGAGACAATTATCTTAAGCTATTTGGATGATTTCCAGTTCATCGCACCAGGAGATGACATCAAGGGTGTGCCTAACAGCGATGAGAAGTTCAGCGAGGGCATTGGAGACGGAACACTGCTTTGTTCCAAGCGTGAGAATGCGGCGTATTACAGCAAGCTCATGGCAGAAAAAGGCGGTTCCACAGTTGCTATTGATGCAAACTACGATGCAATCCAGAACCATATCAATGGTATGAGCATTGCGGATGTGAAAACTCTGGCAGGAGAGGACAACCCGGTAGATGCAATTTCCGGTGCAACTCTTGTAGATGCGGCAGGATATCTTAATGCGGTCCTGGCGGCAGCAGAGAAGTAAGTTTCGCGGCAGTCGCCAAATGTGCATGCAAGCATGCCCACTTGGCCCGTTGCTCGCGGAAATAAATAGGCCGCCGGCATATAAACCGGCGGCCTAAATCATTTCTTTCTTACGGACGCAGTACAAGATAGAGAAGTACCGCAGCAACAAAAACGACGACGGCTGCAAGAAGGAATTTTTCTATATCCTCGCGTTTTCCTGTCTTATGCTTTGCAGGTTCCATAAGGGT
Source organism: uncultured Hungatella sp. (assembly GCA_964460025.1). Taxonomy (GTDB): domain Bacteria; phylum Bacillota; class Clostridia; order Lachnospirales; family Lachnospiraceae; genus UBA3402. The sequence continues at coordinate 3,641 of CAYWRB010000116.1, read as the reverse complement.
GCCCCAAGGGCTTAATTTTTGCAGCTTTAACAAGGAAGAGGGATCGTTTCCTTTTCCGATGGCGCGCAGGAATTCCTTCCAGTTCTCTTCCAGAACTCTCAGGCCAAAAGGAAATTCTTTCCCCGGATTCTGGTCTTTTACAAAAGCCAGGAAAAATCCGGCGTTTTCCGAATATTCCGGCCGGGTCTTAAAGGCAGGGTCCGCCTGCTTTTCTTTAAATTCTTTGTAGGCATACTCCAGGCCGCTTTCGATTGCTTTCCCCGCATTCCTGGTTTTTTCGTAGACATGGATGGTATGATAATATACCT
>CAYWRB010000116.1:0-3323 GCA_964460025.1 uncultured Hungatella sp. | reverse complement strand
GCCTTTTGCCTCAGATAATGATCGATCATCCTGGTAATGGCGCTTTGCAGAGGAAAGGTGATGGGATTTTTCTGGCCTGCCTCTGCGGCGTACATCTGGCCTTTTATGGAGGTGACCGCTGCCAGGAGTCCCAGGACTTCATCATTCTGCGCCGTGATACCGGAATGGCGGAACAGGTCGCCGGAGCCGTCAATATGTGAGACAAAACGGTTGGCCCGGGCCAGCTCTCTGCCGGTGTAGGAGTTTTTGGATCCCCAGACAGAACTGCCCTGGCTGTTTTCCTTTGCAGCGTTGCGGATCACGGCTTTTCTCTGACTGATCTGTCCTTCCCATATCTTCCGCTGGGCCACATATTCCCTGCTGGCATGTACTTTTCCTCCTCCGGATGCCCGGTAGATTGTACCGTCTTTCATGGAAGAAGATCTGGCGGCGGAGGTCTGAGAGAAGGAGGCGCTTCCTGATGAGGAGGCGTTCTTAGATGACGAGGCAGTCAGGGAGCCGGAAAAACCGGTGCTTCTGCCGGAACCATAGGACCTTTGAGCGCCGGAAAAAGAGCCGGAGGGAGGTGTCATGGTGAAACGGGCCCGGTTAAAGAATTCCCTGGCTTCCTTATTGGAGATGGGCTGCCCCGTAGTCTGCTTATACACACTGGCCTGTATGCCTGCAAGGGTATCGCTTTGTCCGGATTCGCTGAGGAGAGTCACAAGTTCTTTTAAATTGGAGTCTATGAGAAGATTCAGTTTTTCAGACAGCACCGAGTCCAGCCGCTCCATCTGGATGGTCTGCGCTTCTCCTATGGTATATTTCAGAACCGCCTCCAGAAGGGAAAGGTAGATGTCGGATAAATCCTGAAGCTGAGTGGAAAAGGGAGATCCTGATACAGGCTTCCAGTCAAGAAATGTATTCCAGATCTCAGCCTCGATCTCCAAGGTCCAGGAGGAATCCGGATTTTCCGGATCCACTCTGCCGGAGCCGGACCAGGCTCTTGTCTGGGAGATGTCGGCCAAATCCCGCTTGTTGTCCACAGGTTCCCTGGAGGAAGCGTGCTGTCTTTCCAGATTTTCTTTTATTTTGGCAATCTGTTTGGCAGCTTCATCGTTCATAATCTGTCCGGCCTGCAGGTTGGCTTTGACTTTCAGAATTTCTGCTTCCAGATTGGCATCCTGGACCGCCTCCTGCCTGGCGCCTGCCTGGCTGCTTATATTGTTGATCTCTCCATTAACCTTTGCCATGTCATTTCCCCCGATTATATGTTTTCATACCAATACATAGAATATCGGCCAAAATCAAGATATCATAATTTCCTATGGAGAAAAAGAGTCCGGCTCAACCCCATATCAACCCCATAAAAAAGAGTGCTCGAAAAGGAGCACTCCAACGGAAGAAACAACATGAGCTTTTACTGCAGAACCAGCTTCTTCAGATCTTTATAAAAATCAGGATATGAGATATTGACGCATTCGGCTCCGGAAATCTCGGTCTCCCCGTCTGCGCACAGTCCGGTGACGGCAAAGGTCATGGCAATCCGGTGGTCTAAGTGGCTGTCAATACAAGCGCCGTGGAGAGGCTTTCCGCCTCGGATGATCATGCCGTCTTCGGTTTCATCCACATCGGCGCCCATGGCTCTCAGGCCCTTTACCATCACCTCCAGACGGTTGGATTCCTTCACTTTTAATTCTGCCGCGTCCTTGATAACCGTCTCGCCCTCAGCAAAACAGGCCATGGCGGCGATCATGGGAAGTTCATCGATGAGAGCAGGGATGACTGCTCCGCCGATGACCGTTCCGTGAAGGGAAGAAGACCTTACCAGAATATCGGCCGTAGGTTCGCCGCCGCCGGTAAATTCATCCAGAATGGTAAGATCGGCGCCCATAGCCTTGCAGACTTTAAGGATACCGTCCCTGGTAGGATTGATTCCCACATGCCGGATCAAGATCTCCGAATCAGGCGCCATCAGGCCGGCGCAGATGAAGAAGGCGGCGGAAGAGATGTCGCCGGGCACCCGGACCATGCTGCCGTAAAGTTCCTTGGCAGGCCGGATAACGGCAGTGGTGCCTTCCGTTTTTACATCGGCGCCGAAATACCGCAGCATAATTTCACTGTGATTTCTGGAAATATAAGGTTCTGTCACCCTGGTTTCTCCGTCTCCGTAAAGCCCTGCCAGAAGAATGGCGGACTTCACCTGAGCAGAAGCTACCTTGGAAGTATAATGAATGCCATGAAGGGGCCGGCCCACAATTTTAAGAGGCGCACATCCGTTTCCACCGACACTGGTAATATCAGCCCCCATAAGAGAGAGAGGCTCCATAATCCGCTTCATAGGGCGCTTTTTTATAGAATCATCCCCGGTCAAAATCACGTCAAAATCCTGGGCCGCCAGAATTCCGGAGATCAGGCGGGTGGTAGTGCCGCTGTTTCCACAGTCCAGAACCTGATCCGGCCTTTGGAGTCCGTGAAGCCCTTTTCCGTGAACCAACACCGTGTCCCCTTTATTCTCAATTTCGATTCCCATGGCGCGAAAACAGGAAATCGTAGACAGACAATCCGCACCTTGAAGATAATTGTGGATCTCCGTAGTCCCTTTGGCAATGGATCCCAGCATAACGCTTCGGTGGGAAATTGATTTATCTCCGGGAACCGTAACTTCTCCCCGAAGTCCCCGTATTTTTGAAAACCTCATCTTAAACCTCCGTTCTTTCATCCCTAGCGAGATTAATGCAACGCTGTACTAGCCCATCATCTCATAATGATACTTAGCCAGATGCCCCCAGGCCGCCTCCATGGACTCTTTGTCGTAGAAAGAAATCCTTAAGGCGCCTTCCCCCTGTTCCCGGTTATGGTTGATCCCAATATTCTTGATGCTGATTCCTTTGGACGCCAGAATCACGGACAACGTGGAGATGGAGCCTACCTCATCCACAATATCCACCGTAAAGGAGTACTCCGGAGTGATTGCCCCCTTGGACTTGTCGGAGATGGAATTCCTGTATTTTCCGGAGCTTTCGAAAAGACGGTACAAGGCATGATTGTCCCCATGCTCCAACTCTCCAAGGACATCTTGGAGGGAGGCGATATACTGCCGTAGAATATCCGCCAAGTTTTCCCGGTTGGTCATACAGATCTGCTACCACATCTCAGGGGAGGAGGAGGCGATCCGGGTGATATCCTTAAAACCTCCTGCTGCCAGCCGTTTCATGATCCCGTCCTCCGAATCGGAATCTCTTACCAGATTCACCAGGCTGGAGGCAATCACGTGAGGCAGGTGGCTGATTGCCGCCGTGATCTGATCGTGGCGGCGGTAATCCAGAATAATGGGAATGGAC
>CAYWRB010000115.1:0-7934 GCA_964460025.1 uncultured Hungatella sp. | reverse complement strand
ATTCTGGGTTTGCTCCATGGTCCGGACAAAGTCCTGAAGTTCTTCATAGAGAAGAGGGCAGGACTGGCGGATGATATGGAGGGGTTCCTTTATGGCAGGCCATTCCTCCAGAATGCACAGCTGTATGTCCCTGCGGATAAAACGAGTAAGCTGAGGATCGTCGTGGTGTTCCATAAGGTCTGAGAAACAGTCTTTGAGCCACTGGGGGATACGGCTGTCGCTGTCAAAGGCGGAATATTCCAAAAATACATCGAACCCTTTCCAGACATTTTCGTAAGGATCATTCTTTTTTCCTCTGTTGACAGAACAGATACCTTTGATTTCCTGAAGGATGGTTTTAAACAGGTCATTATCGGTGCCGTACATAGATGTGCTTGTGATCATAGCCTGGAGCAGATACAGAAGTTCTTCCTCATACTCAGGAAGGTAAGGTGCGGCGGAGTGAAGGAACTTCACAAAATTTTCCTGGGCCGTCCGGAGTTCGGAATCTGACACAGCTTCTCTTAAGCAAAAGACTCCGCCATAGGAATCGATCAAAAGCTGCAGATTTTCTTTGGGCTTTTTTTCCGCCAAAGCGATTAATTCCAGAAGAAGGGAGACGGCCTGCTCGTCCATATAACGGTCCTTGCAGCATAAGGAGAACATGTGAAGGAAATTAAGATCACGGATACCCTTGGAATAGGCAGTCTGAAAGGCCTGGTATGCCTTATTCATAAAGCCTCTTTCCAGGTAAGCATAAGCCAGTTCTTTTCTGTACATCAGCTTGTCTGGAAAAAGCTGGACCAGCCGCTCAAAGTTTTTGACGGACTTTCCGGTTTTTCCCACATGTCTCTGGCAGATTGCCAGAAAATAGAGAAAACCTTCGAATTCGCCGAAGTAGTGAAGACCTTCCTCGGCTGTCATCATGGCTCCCTTATAGTCGTGGACGTCCATTCTTTTTTTAATCTGCTCTCTCATCTGAGATGCCAGAAGGGTATCGGGAAATTCCAGAGCGATTATCCCTTCTTTTTCCTTGCTGCCGTCCTCTGTCAGACGTTCATATGCTTCCCTGATCTGCTGAAACCGTTCCGGGTCCTTTTCCGGCGAATACTGGCGGACCAGTTTAAAATAGGCCCGTTTGATTTCCTTTGGATCGGCTCCTTCTGAAAGCCCCAATACCTGATAGTAGTTCATACTCCATTCCCTTTCTATAAATATAGTTACCTGCCTTGTTGATATTCGTGTCAGCTGTGCTTCTGCAAAGCAACGTTCTACACAGCCTTTCGGTCCTTGCTGAACAAGCAAGCGCTGGATTCACCGGAATTTCCGCAAGGCAGTACTGGATTTCGGCAAGATTATTCCTCTTCTAGCAAATCCCGTATCTCTTCTTCCAGGTCATCGGCCTTTTCCAAATCATCTTCCAAAACAGCCTTTTTCAGCCGGTAGATCAATTCCTCCAATTCCCGGGCCAGTTCTTGGGAGTCCTCATCATTTTCCCACTGCAGATTTTTCAGAAATTTTTCGCTCCGCCTCAGAATACTTCTGTAATCTCCGGCAAAGGGCGAAGATTTCCAGCCGCTGACATCGATTCGTTCTTTTTCACCGGTTTCCATCATATCAATATCGATGGATATCTCTCTGCCTGTGCTTACCAGCACCGCAGATACATTGAGCATTCCGTTTTGGTTATAGGAAAATGAGACATCGACGGATTCTTCACCGGCAGGCCTCTTTGGAATTCCTTCAACCAGGAATTTGCCCAGAAGATGGTTGCGGGATGCGGTTCGGGATTCTCCCTGATAAACCTCGATGCTGGCTGCATCCTGATTGTCCCGGCAAGTATAATATACCTGGTGTTTGGTAGTGGGAATGGTCACGTTTCTTGGGATGATGACGCTCATGTAGTCCATGGTAAAATCTGTCACGACCCGGACGCCGAGAGTATAGGGATTCACATCGGTCATGATAATGCTTTCGTCGCTGTCAATGGTTCCCTGGATGATGCCTGCCTGTATGGCGGCTCCTTCCGCCACGCTGAAGTCAGGGTCAATCTCTGACTGCGGCTTCTTGCCGAGAAATGCCTCGATGTCACGGGATACCAAAGGGATCCTTGTGGAACCTCCCACCAAAAGGATCAGGTCCAGATCTTCTTTATCAATTCTGCCATCGTCCAGGACCACTTGTATAGGATTATGGGTTCTGTCAAGAAGCTGATAGATCAGGTCTTCAAATTGGCTGCGTGTGACGGTTTCTTCCAGGGCCAGGGGCAGTCCGTCCTTCTCGGCCAGCAGGGGTATGCGGATGGTCTCTTCCTCTTTGGTGCTGAGGGCTATTTTGCACTGTTCCGCCTGCTCTTTTAACCGGGCCATGGCGTAAACATTTCCTTCCAGGCTGATCTGATACTTGTCCTCAAATCTGGTGCGGAGCCAGTGAATCAATGCCTCGTCAAAGTCTTTGCCGCCCAGTGAATTGTCGCCGCTGCTGGCTTTTACCTCCAAAACACCGCCAAACAGTTCCAAGAGCGTTACGTCAAAGGTTCCGCCGCCTAAATCGTAGATAAGGATATGGCTTTCCTCTTCCAGATGGCTGATGCCGTAACTGAGAGCGGCAGCCGTAGGTTCGTTTATGATCCGTTCTACCGTAAAGCCGGCTTTTTTTCCGGCTTCAACAACGGCTTGTCTCTGGATATCGTCAAAATAAGCGGGAACCGATATGACGGCCCGGTCGATTTCTTCTTCCAGATACTGGGAAGCATAACGCTTCACATATTCCAGAAGCATGGCGGAAATTTCTACCGGAGAGAAGGACTGGCGGCCTATGGGAGTCGGCTCTTGGGTTCCCATTTTTCGCTTTATTTCAATGACAGTGCGGTCCGGGGCCATGAGAAACTGGGCTTTGGCTTTCTCTCCGATGATAAAGTTCCCGGATTCATCCATTCCAACTACGGAAGGTGTTACAAGATTTCCGTCAAAGTTGGGAATCATCTCAGGTTTTCCATTGCGGAAAACGGCAGCTTCTGTTGTAGCGGTTCCCAGATCGATACCGATTATGGTTTTATGATTCATCTTAATGTATGTTCCTTTCTGGAGATTTTCAGTGCTTATTTGCAGTGATGAATATCAGGTGTTATTGGGGGCGCTTTGTGGGCTTTGTCTGTAGGCAGCTACATCTGCTTTTTTAATCAGGCGCCCGTTGCAGAAAAGTCCGCGGCGGTATACCTTGGCAATGGTATTGGCTTTGGATTCGTCCTGGGTCTCTATGATATTCAGAATATTGTGAATCTCATAATCAACTGGTTCACCCGGGGTTCCTGTTTCCGTCAGGCCGCAGGGTGTCATGTATCTGGCCGCTTCCTGGTTCATAAGGAGGAATTGCTGGATCCAGGCCGCCTTCTTTTCTTCGCTCAAGGAATCATCTTCGGTCATTTTCTGTTCCAGAAGATACATCTGATCTCGGATACAGCTTATCAATGCCAGAAATGCCTGTTCTCTCTGTTGATTTTCCTTCAGAAGCCCGGATTGGCTGTTTTGTTCTTTTTGCTGATCTTGTATCTCATCCAGAAGATCCTCGAAAGAATCGGACTGGCGTCGTATGATTTTTTCGCTTTCGCCGTAGCGCTGTTCCAGACTGCTCATCTGCTGCGAGACACGATTCAGAGTCTGTTTAAGCATTTCCGCAGAGTCCGCCTGCTGTCCAGAAAGGGAATCCGCCTGCCTTTGTAATTTCTCTGCCTTTTCTGACAGCTGTTTCAGCAGGCGGTTGGTTTCATCGCTGACTTGCTTATGTTTTTGAAACCACATGATGTGTACCTCCATAAAAAGTGTTAATCTTAGTGTACCATTTGTTAGGGAAGTGGACAATGGGAATCGGGAAAATTTCCCAAAAATCTAGGAATTTATGATCTTGTGTTCTCTGCGCCCCTGTGGTATGATAGACAAGAATATTACGAAATGAGGAGAGGTAAGCAATGGAATACAATGATACTTATGAGCAGGAGATCGATTTAAAAGATTTAATGTTTGTAGTCCTGCGGAAGTGGCGGCCTATTTTGCTGGTGGCCATTGTTCTTGCGGTTTTGGCAGGCGGATATAAGATCGGAAAAGCTCTGTCTCAGCAGTCAGACCCGGAGTTTCTTAAGGAGGCGGAAGAGAATTACCAGAAAGAGCTGTCCATGTATGAGATGAACAAGGCGGCCAAAGAGAGAGAGATTGAGAATCTGATGACTGATCTTGAGAATCAGGATAAGTATTTGGAGAATTCGGTTTTGATGGGTATCAGTCCATATGATGTGTCGGTTGCATCCGTAGACCTGTTTGTGAAGACAGACTATGAGATTATGCCGAATATGGTATATCAGAACATTAACTATGCGGACAGCCTGATAAAGTCCTATTCTGCAGCTGTGAAAAAAGAGGGGCTGAATAAGGTTGCCGATGAAGAGAACATTGATATTAAATATCTGGAAGAATTGGTGACGGTAGACATTGACTATAATAATGATATGTTTTCCATACAGGTGAAGCATTCTGATCCGGAGAAGGCGGAAGCCATTATGGACAGCATCATGAGCACGCTGAAAGGGATGCGCGGGAAGCTGTCCTCCGCCATTGCAAATCATACCCTTTCCGTTATGAATGAGACTTCTTCCGTGACGGTTGACCTGGCAATTGCAGACACCCAGAAGTCAAAGAAGGACTATGTCAGCACGCTGGAGACAAGTCTCCAGACAAAGCAGGATGAGCTGAAGGAATTGGCTGAGCCGACAAAACCGGCGGTATCTAAGATGTCTGCAGTGAAAGCAGGACTCAAGTATGTGGTTCTGGGCGGTGTCCTTGGCGCTTTCATGGTGGTGTTCATCATTTGTGTGGCATTTTTGATGAGTGATAAGGTTGCTTCCGCGAAAGAATTGAAGAATCGTTTCGGCGTCAGAACGCTGGGAGTTTTGGAGGCAGCAAGTCCTAAGAGGGCTTTTGGCTTTATTGACAGATGGCTGGACAAGCTGGAAGGAGTGGATGTCACAACTCCTGAAAGTGTCAGATATGAAGTCATTGCCGCCAATATCAGGAACTATGCGAAAGATTCCACAAGTCTTTTGGTAACCGGTACGGCGGATAAAGCTCTTTTGGAAACGGTAGCCGGAAAACTGAAGGAACTTCTGCCGGGAGTTAGAATTGCCTGTGGAGAGGATATGAGAGTGACGGCATACACGCTGGAGGAGATTACGAAGCATGAAGGCGTGATATTGGTAGAGAAAAAAGGTGTGTCTACATATACGGGGGTATCACAGGAACTGGAGACCATCAAGAATGTGGGCAAGACGACAGTGGGATATATTTTGTTATAATCTGTCGTATGGGATTGATTCAATAAACAGACAGAAAGGCTCCATAGGCAATACTGCTTATGGAGCCTTTTATATGACATTATACGCCCTCCAGGTCAAAGGGAGGGGTATATTCTTCTTTGGCACTGCTTTTTTCCTGCATAAACCCGTCTGTCAGTCCTAATTGGATGGCGGCATCCACAACCTTTTCATATTCGTAGGTGGTAATCCTGCGGCTGATTTCAGGAAAGGCGCCGCCTTTTTTGGCACGGTAAAAAGGAGTGTACTGGCTTAACAGGCTGATCTGATAGCTGCCGGAAGGCAGATTTTCTTTTATCCAGTGCAGCAGCCTGATAGAATCCTCTTTTAATCCGGGGAGAACCATATGGCGTATGATAACGCCTGATTTCATGATCCCATGCTCGTCAAAAACTCCTGCCCCCGTCTGATGAATCATCTGCAAAATAGCCTGGGAAGCGTGATGAAAATAGTCTGCTGCCTGAGAATAACGGGAGGAGAGACCGGAATCCTGATATTTCAGGTCAGGAAGCCAGATATCCACATAATCTTTTAACTCTTTTATCATTTCAACGCGTTCATATCCGCCGCTGTTATATACCACAGGAATCGAAAGACGATCTTTTACCAAATCCAGGGCTTCCACAACGGAGGGAAGGTACTGGGTGGCAGTCACCAGATTAAGATTGTGTGCGCCCTGTTCCTGGAGTCTCAGAAAGATTTCCGCCAGATCCTGGACGGAGACTTCTTTTCCGAAGCCCTCGTGACTGATGGGAAAATTTTGGCAGAAGCAGCAGCCCAGGGTACAGCCGCTGAAAAAAACGGTCCCGCTTCCCCTGGTACCGCTGATACAGGGCTCTTCCCAATGGTGAAGAGCAGCCCGCGCCACTTTGACCTGGTCCGAACAATGACAGAATCCCAGGGATACTCTGCGGTCTGCACGGCAGCAGCGGGGACAGAGTGTGCAGTTGAGATACACTTCTTTACTTAATGATGGGAACATGTCAGATTTCCTTCCATATATGAATGCTGATATTTTGTTATGTCATTGACTATCATATTGGTATGCGGTCGAAAATGCAAGAGAAAAGAAAAAATTAGAACAAAAAGAAAGGAGATCGTTAAAGCCTGGGGCATAACGATCTCTTTTTTCGGATCCCTTTTTATCAGCCTTCCGTCTTTTCATCCTTTACGGGATATGTGATATAAGGATACAGCTCCTCATAGGACTCCAACTCTGCTTCAGAAGTTGGAAGAGAAGGAATCAGTCCGGTGCAGTCCATGGATGAGCAGGTGGAAAAGTCTGAGGTTGCTTCTACGCGGTAAGGGTCATTGTCATAATTGTTGTTCTTTTTTTGGTTGTTCATTGTCATCACCTCATAGTTATTATGAGGTGACAGAGGAGAAATTATGCATGCACGTTTTATAGAAAAATTAAGATATACCGGTATTGATTACATCCCTGCGGTTTAAAGCAGCCTCGATAAAACCGCGAAACAGCGGATGTGGTTTATTAGGCCGGGACTTTAATTCCGGATGAGCCTGAGTGGCGATAAACCAGGGATGTTCCGGAAGTTCGATCATCTCCACGATTCTGCCGTCCGGTGAGATTCCGGAAAGCATCATTCCATGTGCTGACAATATTTCCCGGAAGTCATTATTTACCTCGTAACGATGTCTGTGGCGCTCATGAATCGTTTCTTCACCATAAAGTTTATATGCTTTAGAAGCTTTATTTAAAACACATGGATAGGAGCCCAGACGCAGGGTTCCGCCGATATCTTCCACACCGTCCTGCTCCGGCATCAGATGAATCACCGGATGAAGGGTGGCAGGATCCAGTTCCGCACTGTGGGCATCTGCAAATCCAAGGACATTTCTGGAAAACTCCACAATAGCCAGCTGCATGCCCAGGCATAATCCTAAAAATGGAACACCATGTTCCCTGGCATATTTGATTGCATGTATTTTTCCGTCAATTCCGCGGCTTCCGAATCCGCCAGGAACCAGAATCCCCGTCACATCTCCCAGAATTTCTTCTACATTTTCTGCAGTTACGGTCTCGGAGTCCACCCACTTAATATTAACCTTGGCGCGATTGGCAACACCACCGTGTTTTAAGGCCTCTACCACGGAGATATAGGCGTCGTGAAGCTGAATATATTTTCCCACCAATGCCACGGTCACTTCCTTTTTTGGATGTTTCCATGCATGGATCATATTTTTCCAGTCTTCCAGATCAGGTTCCGGGCAGTCCAAATGGAGACTTTCGCAGGCCACCTGAGCCAGATGTTCTTCTTCCATGGCAAGAGGGGCCTCATACAGAACATCTACATCCAGATTCTGGAGTACATGGCTTTGGGGGACATTACAGAACAATGCAATCTTGCCGCGGATATGGTCATCCAGAGGGTGTTCTGTCCGGCATACGATGATATCCGGCTGGATTCCCATGCCCTGCAGATCTTTTACACTGGCCTGTGTAGGTTTGGTTTTCAATTCTCCGGATGCTTTTAAATAGGGGATAAGGGTGACGTGAATTAAGATGGTGTTCCCGGGACCTGATTCTCGTTGAAACTGGCGGATTGCCTCCAGAAAGGGCTGGCTTTCGATG
>CAYWRB010000114.1:0-7953 GCA_964460025.1 uncultured Hungatella sp. | reverse complement strand
TCGTATCCTTTACCTGAATGTATACGATCAGTCGCTCCTCTGTCTCGCTCTTCTTAAGCTCACTGTCCAGAGACAAAACCTTCTTCACATCCAAAGTATTTCCCATGCCTCTGCTCCATTCCCCCAGAATCTCCCCATACTTGTCAATCTTCATTCCGCTTTTCCACCCTTCTCATAGGTCTGCCTCAGTCATCCAACATAGCCGCCCCAATAATCCCCGCATCATTCCCCAAAGAAGCAATAACAATCTCCGTCTTCACGGCAGAATCCCTGGTATACACCTGCTGATTCACCATTCTCTTCAAAGGCTCCAGCAGCCTGTCTCCCGCCCTGCTTACTCCGCCTCCGATACACAAGATCTCCGGCTGAAAAATATTGATAATATCCGTAATCCCCACGCTCAGATAATACAGATATTTCTCCACAATCTCCTCCGCCGTCAGATCCCCTTTCCCAGCTGCCTCAAAAACCATCCGCCCGTCTACCTTATCCTCTTCCTGGCCGCACATACTCCACAGAAGGCTCCGCCTGCCCTCTTCCTCCTTCATGGCTTTCAGAGCGATCCGGCGCAGACCGGTAGCCGAAGCATAATTCTCAAAACATCCTCTCCGCCCGCAATTGCAGACTTCCCCGTCGCACTGTATCACAAAATGTCCAAACTCCCCGGCGGCAAAATTACACCCTTCATACAATTTTCCGTCCAGAACCATTCCGCCGCCGATTCCCGTCCCCAAAGTCACCATCACCAGGGAACGATATCCCTTTCCGCAGCCGGCCAGATACTCGCCCCAGGCCGCCGCATTGGCATCATTGGTAAAATAAGCCGGTTTCTTAAAATAATGTTTCAAAAGCGGAATTAAGGGTTCATTTTTCATATCCAGGTTGTTGGCATATTCCATGACACCGGTCTTTTTGTTTGCCGTCCCGGGGACTCCCACCCCCACGGATGCCACCTCATCCATGGTTATGCCGGTCTCATCCAAAAGCCGGGATACCAGTTCTACCATATCCCGTACCAGCCCTTCTGCTCCGCTGCCTGTGACTGTGGGGACTGCTCCTGATTTCACGATCTTGTAGTCCTCATCCACAATCCCGGCTTTCACTGTTGTTCCACCCAAATCAATTCCTATGCAATATATGGCCATCATCCCCCTGTTCCGCCTTTGATTTTACTGCCGGTTCCACGTCCGCCCCGACAAAATGCCGAAAGAAAGGCCTCATGCCTCTCTAACCGGCAACAGCCCATTACGGTCTTACCATTTTACCACGTATGCAGAGGTATAGGCAAGCCATAATGGGCTATTATGGATCGTTTATTTCACATTTGCATCATAGTACTCTGCTCTGGCATCCAGAATCTGCTGAAGACCTGCATTCTGCAGATTGCTGTACTCAGCCTGCTGCAAAGCGTCAAACTCGCTGGTGGAGCAGCTGATAAGGCGATATACGTATTCTACCATCATATCCTCAATGTTCTTACCATAGTTAGCTTCCGCATCGGAAATAAACGGATAGGTAGGATAGCGGAACTTGCCTACGTTCATCACATCATAGTAGTTCTCAAACCACGGCTTATCCTCCCACTCTACTGCCTGGCTCTGGCTCCAGTAAGAAACTACGGAATCCTTGTTGCTCATCCACTCTAAGAAACCGTTTACAATGCTTAAGTCATCCAGAGTTCCCGGATATCCTTTTTCAAACAGCTGAGCCTCTGTCAAAGCGATGGGAACGCCTGCCTCATCTCTCTCATGCTCAGGAGTATATGCGATATTCTCAGCAACCTCAGGATCAGACATCCAGTCTAAATACTTAACACATGCCTCTGCCTTAGCTTCGCTGGTCTTCGGAACCATAACGTACATACCATATCTGGGCTCAAATACGCTGCGGTAGGAACCGTCTGCAAGGTCAAAGCACTGTACCGGGACGAATGCTGTCTTGCCTGTAGCGCTGTATAAGATACTCATCAGATCCCAGCTGGTACCGCCGGTGTCATCTACGAAGAAGCCTACGTTGCCTGCGGAAACCTGAGCCTTGTAGATATCCTCCGTGGTATCGGTTGCGAAATCCTGAGAAATCAGTCCTGCGTTGTAGAACTCGTTCAGCTTACGGATACCGTCTACGGCGCCTGGCGCAACCGTGATATAGGATTCATTATATACGTATGCATCCTTATCCGTAGGCAGATCTGCATAGGAACTTATGAATGCAAGATAATTCTTCTCCGTATCGGCACGGCCGCTCATAGCCCAGGGAATCACCTTGTCAACTCCGCCCGGGTTCTGATCCTTCACTGCCTGAAGATAAGCCGCCAGCTCCTCTTTGGTCTTCGGAATCTCCATTCCCATGGCATCCAGCCAGTCCTTACGGATAAATCCCAGATGACGAGGCATCTCAAGACCTCTCTGCTTCAGAATCGCATACTGCTTGCCGTCATACTGGCCCATGGACTGAATCTCGCCCTGATTCTGCTTTAAGTTGGTGCCGTAAGCTTCATAAGCCGCCGTAAGGTCGGCAAGACCGCCGTTCTGTGCAAAGTTATTAAACAGGTTCTGGCTGTAGGTAAAGATAATGTCAGGAGCATTGCCGCCGGCCATCATGATATTTACCTTGTCGTCGGAAGAAGATCTTGGAACGGATACATACTCAACGTTAATGTTGTATTTCTCCTTCACGTTCTGCTTGATGTAATCGGTCAGAGTGTTGTTCTCCGGTGTGGTTCCCGGAGCCGCATTTCCTCTGTCCCAAACCATAACGGTGATGCTTACTTCCTCGCCGCTTGCTTCCGGAGCTGCTGCCCCGCCGCCGCTGTTATCGCTGCTTCCGCCGGCTGCCGCTGCCGTAGTTGTGGTATTTCCGGAATCACCGGAGCCTGTGGATGAAGAGCCGCCGCCGCAGCCCGCCAGCATAGCTGCCGAAAGTGCAATGGCAACCGTGCTTTTCACTAATCTTGCTTTTCTCATTGATTAAATTACCTCCCTTAATTTTTTGTAATTATCATCTTATCCTTAACCCTTTACAGCACCCAGCATGATACCCTGAGTAAAATATTTCTGGATAAACGGATAAGCAATTACCATAGGTGTCATAGAGATTACAATACTTGCGGACTTAATGTTATCCGCTACCAACTGGGATACCGCGCCTTCCTCCTGGGAAATCTTGATGGACTCAATCAGCTGCTTTAACACCATCTGTACGGTATACAAGTTGGAAGAGTTTACATAGTAGAGAACATCGCTCAAACGGTTCCATCTGCCTACTGCATAGAACAGGGCCAAAGTCGCCATGGTAGGATATACCAGGGGAAGAGCAATCTTTGTCATAATCTGGAACTCCGTACATCCGTCGATCTTGGCTGCCTCATACAGAGAAGAATCCAGGCTCTTGAATGCAGTACACATGATAATCATGTTGTAAGCGCTTAAAGCCTCCGGAACAATCAGAGCCCATACCTTATCCAGCATCTTTAAATCCCTGATATTCAAATACTTCGGAATAATACCGGGATCCAGATACATGGTCAGCACGAACATGGTCATGATAATGCCCGTGCCCTTTAAGGTGGTCTTGGACAGCGGGTAAGCTGCCAGGATGGTCATCACCATACACACAACGGTGGCCACCAGCATCAGGACGATGGAGAAACCGAAGGAGGATAAAAAGCTGCCGCTTCGGAATGCTCTCACATAAGCCTCTGTGGTAATCTGAACCGGATACAGGAACACCTTGCCGGAAAGAATCGCATCCTTGGAACTTAAGGACACGGATATAACCCGGAAAATAGGAATCAGGGCAATAATGCTGACTACAACGAAAATGGTATTCCAGCACAGCTGAAACCGTCTCTCGCCTTTGCTGTTTAACGTACTCATTACATGATTCCTCCTTCACCCATTTTCTTGGAAATCTTGTTCACAGACAGAACCAGGATAATTCCTACTACGGACTGGAACAAACCTACGGCTGTTGCAAAGTCAAATCTGGCTGCCTGAAGACCGATGCTGTATACATAGGTACTGATAACGTCAGACGCACTCTTAACCAGTGTGTTGCCCATCATGTAAGGACGGTCGAAGTCGATGGATACCATCTTGCCTAACTGCATAATAAGCAGGGTAGAGATGGTAGGACGAATCTGCGGAATCGTCACATGCCAGATTCTCTGAAGTCTGGTAGCTCCGTCTATGTAAGCCGCCTCGCCCAGGGACGGGTCCGTAGCTGTCAGTGCCGCCAGATAAATAATCAGGGAATATCCTGCATCATGCCAGATTCCTGAGAACCAGTACACGAATCTCCAGATAAACGGTGAACTTAAGAAATTCACTTCACCCATTCCCATCTTACGGAAAATCTCGTTTACCAGTCCGCTGGTGGAGAATAACTGAGTGATGATACCTGCGATAATAACCCAGGAAAGGAAGTTGGGCAGGTACAAAATGGTCTGGGTTGCTTTTCTGATGCCGATGTTCTTAATCTCAAACAGGAACACTGCCAGAAGAACAGGCATCGGGAATCCCAAAATCAAATCGCCCAGATTCAGAATCAGCGTATTCTTTAAGGCATTCCAGAAATCTCTGGAGCTGAATGCTTCCTTAAAGTGAGCCAATCCGATCCACGGGCTATCCCAGATGCCGGCGAAGATGTTAAACTTCTTAAACGCGATGATCGCGCCCAGCATGGGTTTATAGCGCAGCAGGATCATGTAGATTACCGGGATCACCAGCATGAGGTACAGCTGCCAGTAATTCTGCATGTAGACTTTGAATGTGGTCTTATTGCCACCTCCGGTTTTTTTTACCTCTTTCATAGCTCCTCCTAATTGTTTTGTAGGAACAAGAAAACCATCTCATTCCCCCTTGCCATTTCTTAAATAATTATAAAGTTCCAACCTGGATTTTTCTACGCTTTTTTTGCCGCCTTTGTGTATAAGTATTGTAATTTTTGCTGTAATGCAATAAAGCGCTGTATATTTTGTATTAAAAATCAGGGAGAATAGGCGGGTTTCTTTATGTAGAATAACAAGTTTTGCATATTTTTAATAAGGGGTTGTAAAAAAATGCACATATGGGCAAAATTTATTACCCTGTTGATTTTTTTACATACATGGCATATAATAAGAACAGGAAAGCAGGCGACATCCTGCTGGTGAGGCTGGCACCTTAAATCCGATAGCGATTCCGGACGTATGAGCCGGAGGGTTGGCAGGCAACGATAAAACCTGATAGTGATTCCGGACGTATGGGCCGGAGGGTTGGCGGACAACGATAAAATCAGTCACTGAGGGAGGCGCACAGCACTGCGGTGTTGTAGCCTCCCTCTCAATCTAATCTGTAAAAAACAGCCATCCACATAAAACAGAACGAATGGAAATACATCAATGGGAAAAACTTACAGTAAAAAGGAAGCCGTTTCCGTGGCAATAACAGCAGCAAGATTATATAGGAATAATTTTGCAGGAAAGCGTTTATTATTTGTAGTTACTGACAAACATAAAAATCTGTCATCTCTGGAGGTTCGTTTTGACGCCAGCAACTTCCATCACTTGACAGGTCTGGAAATAACAAACCAAAAGTGGTCCCGGTTGGATTTCTATAATTTTTGTATTGACGGAAGGTTACGCGAAGCAGATATAGAATTCACAGCAAATGGCACTACCCATCAAAAGCTGAGTGTACTTTCCTCAGCATTTAAGAACCCTAATTTATCAGCAACTATGTTAGGAAATTATAATCATTCCCATCCATTACTTTATACGGAAAAATTAGTAGGCGGAGTAAAATGGGCTTTGGGTTTCCGTGATATAACCGGAAAAGGTGATTATATCCCAGACACTTTGTTGGCAGGGGATATAAGAAATCAAATACAAAATAGTTATAGAATCATTGCAACATACATAAAAAAGCAAGATGATCCTTACTTTCAAAAGATTATCTATAAAGCTAAAAAAATTGAGTATGCCAAATTATGTTATCCTTCTGACTGGGGAAATCGTCCAATCTTAATTGAAGAGCCAAGAACCAAAAGTGCCTGAGCAGTTAAGTCCAGGCACTTTTATAAATAAAATCATTCTTTATTCAAACCTCACAATCTCCTTCTTCAGCCTTTTCATAATTTTTTTCTCCAGCCTGGAGATATAGGACTGGGAAATTCCCAAAAGGTCCGCTACCTCCTTCTGTGTCATCTCCTCCCCGTCCTCTCTGTTAAGACCGTACCGCAGCTGCACAATCTTCCTCTCCCTGGGGCTCAACCGGCTGACTGCCAGGTTTAAAAGACTTTTCTCCGTCTCGGTTTCCAAATCCCGTGAAATCACATCCTCATCCGTCCCCAGGATATCGGAGAGAAGCAGCTCATTCCCGTCCCAGTCCACATTCAATGGCTCGTCAATAGACACCTCCATCTTCGTCTTATTGTTTCTCCTTAAGTACATCAGAATCTCATTTTCAATGCACCTTGACGCATAGGTAGCCAGCTTAATATTCTTATCCGGGTTAAAGGTATTGATTGCTTTAATGAGACCAATGGTCCCTATGGAGATCAAATCCTCCACCCCCACACTGGTATTATCAAATTTTTTTGCTATGTACACCACCAGCCGAAGATTATGCTCGATCAATTCCGACTTTGCTTCCTTCTCATCTTCCGTACCCAGCATAGCGATCATCCGATTCTCTTCCTCGTTGTCAAGAGGCGCAGGAAGTATGTCTGCCCCTCCTATATAATGGACTTCCCCTTCCTTCTGAAACAGCATGGTCTTGAAGCTGGGTACAGTTTTGAACTGAAAACGGTTGGGTATTGATACTTTGATTACCATCAGTGATTCCTCCTTTTTATTCTGATGCACTCCGGCAATTGTTTTCACATCTGCTTTCGCAGCTATTTTAAGAGTACATTCTGCTGTCTTTCTATCTGTGCACAAGTTTCTTTGTGGAGCAGCACATCATAACTCCCGTCTCTGGTTATCTTAAAAGGCGCCCTGGCAACCAATGGTCTTGTCAGAATCCTGCTCTCCCCATTGTCTTTCCTGACCTCCATCCGGTCAATCTCCATCATCTCCATGACTCCCAGAGGATTTCCGATGGTTCTAAAAGGAACGGAGGAAGTCTCCGTGCCGGACCGCTTTAATTTCTTCCAAAGATTTTCCGAGACAATATGAACCGGACGTCTTTCCTTCGGTTCGTAAAGGCAGTTTCCCGTATCCAGATACCCAAGAACAGACACTTTTTCTTTCCCCATCCGCAGCTCTAATCGGTACAGCTCCTGTCTCTCTTTTTTCGTCTCCATAGCCGTAAGCCAAAAAAAGCGAAAAGCAAACCAGGCGCCTGCCGCAAAAAGTCCCCATATCACCACAGGCAGCCCCTTCTCCGCCAGGCGGCTGCCCTTCATATGCTCATACAGTGCCTCCATGATCCCGCCTATGCAAAAAGCTTCCAAAAAAAATACAAGAATGATCTTGATAAATTCCCTGACGTTTCCAGGCCTGAAAGCAATCCACACCATAATCCCTGCCGGCGCCAGAATCCCTGCAAACCAGACCAGAGCTTTTGGAAGATACCAAAACCACACCGCCAGACAAGCCGCCAAAGCTCCGGCAACTCCTGCTCCTGCCAGACGAAACCACCTTACAGGCAGCTTTAAAATCTTTCCCAACAGCAGCAGCATAAGCACATCCATGGAAAAATTCACGAGAAAGTATACGTCTATGTACCATTCAACCACAAGACATCCTGCCTCCTGTCTCATGAGGTATATTATATGAAACTTTATTTCCATATTTTGTCAAAACGGGGGAGAGAAATCAGATTTTTCATCGTAAAAATATGACAACAGATAACAGAATCCGCAACAACCAGCCACAGCCAGCAACGTAGCTTCGGGGCAGCTATGAAACGTCTTCCGACACGCTTTAAAGTCGGTGCTTGGGGTGTGTTTTTTTAATCCCTAGTACCGCTA
>CAYWRB010000113.1:0-8001 GCA_964460025.1 uncultured Hungatella sp. | reverse complement strand
AGTCACAGTCGATAGACAGATGGTTCATCACACTGATATAGAGGATATTTCCGTCCAGGACGTCCACCACGGATTTTCCTGCCTCCGCCATGCTCTCCGTAAAGGGATCCTGCTCGCCGCCCCAGGGACTGGTATGGCTTTCCCCTGCGGTGTGGATCAGACACTTTCCTTCCTGGGAACCAAGGCCGATGGAGATGTTTTTAATCGCGCCGCCAAATCCCGCCATGGCGTGCCCCTTAAAGTGGGAGAGCACCAGATAACCATCATATTCCGGGAAATGTGCTCCCACAAGATTTTCTGTAAGCCTCGTTCCGCCCTCTACCGGCAGGCTGACAGAACCGTCCTCGTCCAGAACAACGAACTCGGCAATGTCCGTAAAGCCATGATCCTCCGCCACCTGATAGTGCATGGCGGTACTGGAGCGCTGGCCGCCGTAAGCCGTATTGTTTTCCACGATGGTTCCGTCCACCTGATGAACCAGATCGGCAATCAGGTTCGGGTCAAGATAGTTGCTGGCAGGCGGTTCCCCGGTAGAGAGTTTGACCGCAATGTTGTCTCCCGTCAGTTCCACGCCGAGAGCCGCATACATATCAAGCATGGCCTGCGGGTTGATATCCGAAGTATAGTAAACGACTGCATCGGAAGCTTCATCCTGATACTCCAGGGAAGCAAGGGCAATCTCCTCTCCGCCATTGGTCACGATACTTTCTCCGGATACGGCCTCCTGGGCGGCCTCGGATGTCTCAGATTCTGTTTGGGATGTCTCCGGTTCCGTTTCCTGTGTCTCAGACTGTACCGGAACATCTGTGGAGCTTCCGCTGTTGTTTCTGTCGTTACTGCTGTTATTGTTGTCACTGCTGTTTCCGCAGCCTGCCAGAACAGATGCCGATAAGGCTGCCGCAAAAAGGATACAAAGAACTCTGTTTTTCCGTTTCATAAAGATTCCTCCTGATTTTTTCTGTTTCCAAATAAAACGTTTGAAATTTATTTCAACTGGGCCCCATCTTTAAAAGCATTGCCAACCCTTTCGCCCAGCCTGTAATAACCGTGATGCACTGTATCATAGGTGATGGGGCTGAACAATTCCAGGCTGATCTCCCCGTCCTCGCCAATTACCCGTTCGTCCACGCTGACATTGACGATCCTTCCCAGATATTTGCTGTCATCGATCACTTTCACAAGCTCGCATTCCAACGTCACTGGCAGTTCATTGATAATCGGCGCATTGATAAAGCTGCTTTTTGTCGTGGTAAAGCCTGCTTTTTCCATTTTCTCCGGCTCCTTGCTGCCAGATACAAGTCCTACATAATCGCAGGCAGTCATGTGCTCCACATCTGCCGCGCTCACAGTAAAGGCTTTCGTTACCAGCAGGTTTTCCGTGGTCTTATGATGGGAAAGGTCAATGATGATTTCATCCATGCCTATAATTCCGCCCCATGCAGCATTCATCGCATTGGCTTTCCCATTTTCATCATAGGTCCCGATGATCAGAACCGGCTGGGGGAAAAGAAGTGGTTTGGCTCCAAAATTTTTTCTTGTTGACATCGTATTGTCCTCCTGTTCATTGTTTTCATCAACTACATATCCTTGCATATCCATATCTTTATTCCTGCATCTGTCTTTCCCAAAAGGTCACGGCATTGTCAAGCCAGCCTTCGGCAACCGTTCCTTCGCCCAGCCCAAAACCATGGGGAAGTCCATCAAACACTTCAATCTCAGCATCCGTACCCTGTGCCTGTATCTGACGGATCCGTTCCTCCATCGTTTGATAAGAGGCAATCCCATCTCCTGTTCCAACACAATTATAGGTAGGCGGCTCATCTCCCGTCACTTCAGACAACCCTGTGTACTGCATAATAACCGCTGCCGGACGGGGATATGCGTCTTCCCCGAAGCTTTTTGTTCCATAGGAGCCAAGCCATGCGGCCATCCGTGCCCCTGCAGAGCCTCCCCACAGGGAGTAATCCGTCATATCTATCTGCAGTTCCTCAGCATGTTCATGGAGAAAGGCAATCGCCCGCGCCAGATCTTCACATGCTGTCTGTGAGCCGGGACGGTAAATCAATGCAAAGGCATTATAACCCTTTTTAGAAAGTTCCAGTGCATGGGGAAAACTGTCCTGCATAGCTCCAACATACACAAAGCCGCCACCGGCATTGCAGACTGCAACTTTCCCCTCTGGCTCTCCCCGGAAGAAAAACAAGCCCGTATTTTCCTTCTGTGGATCTTCTGCCTTTTCTTCCTCTGTGTAGATATCATAGAAAACCGTATCCCCCGCAGCAGCGCTTTTGCCCAGGTAGTTCACGATTTCCACTGTCTTATCCTGATTTATGTGAGTATACCAGGTCAGAATATCGCCCACATTTTCCAGCGTCAGTTCACCGCTGATTGTCCGGTCAGCCGGAAAAATCAGTCTGCCATACTCCCCAAACACCGGGCTGTCAATGACATCCTGTACTCTGGTTTCTTTCGTCACCTCCATAAAACCCTCATTGCTTTCCGGTGGTTCAGGAATATCCGGCTCTGGTTGTTCTGTGTCCATGGCGTTTTCCTCTGCTTCCCTGTCGGCAGGGGTTCTGTTACTGCACCCACTGACAACAACGGCAAGACAAATAAACAGTAATAGGAAACTTAATTTTTTTGAAATATCGGCTTTTACCATACCCTTATGCCTCCCCTCCAAAAAAGTCCTGCAAGGCATAATAAAGATATCTTTCGCAAGCATCCATATCATGTCTCCCGCCCTCGATGATGGCATAGTGGAGATTCCGCGGCGTAAAAGTTTCACGGGTAAACATCTCCTGTATCTGGCTGTCCGTCTGATCCCAGATGGGATCATCGGTTCCGATTCCCTGATAAATACGGAAGTCATCTTCCTCATAACCGCCTTCGGAAAGCATATCTTCCAGATAATCCACAGTTTCCACTGGATAGTACCGCCCGCCGTAGGTTCCCATGATCCAGCAGTCGCCGCTCATAGGAACGAAATTTCTGATAGAGTCAAGGTTATAGATAAACTGGTACCATGTGGTGACAGCCCCAAGGGAAAATCCTCCAAAAGCCCGGTGTTCCCTGGAAGCTTCAAACCCTTCCTCCGTTGCATCCTCTGCGTAAGTATGGAACCGTTCCTCTATATACGGCATCAGATTCTCACGCATATCATTATGGAATACGGAAAGTTCTTCTACAGATCGCGAAAAGCTCTGGGGCTGGTTCTCGGCATCAAAGGTGGCACTCACCACAATGACCGGCGGAATATCCCCGGATGCAATCATATTGTCCAGGATATTCACAAGATTGCTCCGTCCTTCTCCCAGAAAGTCGTTCGCCGTCATGGTCCATCCGTGCATCAGATAAAGAATGTCATACCGGGTATCTGTATCGCTCTCATCATATCCATACGGTAAATAGACGAAAGCCGGTTTTGTGATGACAGTATCATCTCCGGTATAGTCCCGACTTTCATAAGCTACCTGAACGACCTGCCCCGGACGATCCGAATTTTCAAAATATGCTGCCGGAATCGCCTCTAAATATTCTGTCTGCTCCTGTGATGCAGGTTCCGTATTTTCTGCTGCTTCAGACTGCTCTGTCTGTCCCTGTTCTGCCATAGATCCGGTATTCCTTTCTTCCGGCTCTGCCGTTTCCTGTTCTCCCATCCCGGCTGTAGTCTCCAAACCCTGTTTGGCCGATTGGGCAGGAACAAACGCATCCTTTGGGTTCTCTGACTGCCCGCAGGCGGTTATGCAAAAAGCAAACAGGCATAACTGCAGAATTATTGCCAAAACACGCTTCATATCCCATATCCTCCTTTCCATGAAACCATTCGCTTTACTTCCGTACAGATCTCATATCTTTTATGCTTATTTTAGATGACACTCCTCAAAAAGTACAATGCTAATTAGACAATACAGTATAATCCATGTACATACTAAAAGCGAGACCTTGTCGGGAGCCCCGCTTTGTTATGCAGTATACAAGTCATACTATATTGTAATGTCCATTTACTTCTGGACGCTCTCTGCATCCTCCACCAGCTCCAGCCGCACCATACCAGTCTCATCTGCCATTGTTTCTGCACCTTTATCTGCATGGCCTAATGGGACCACCTCCACAATGGTCTGTTCATAGATGTCATCATAGAAAATGGCGAGATCCGGCCCTGCATTCCAATAGCCGAAATCCCCAATCTCATATTCTCTGGTCACATCCGTATAGGCGATCGCGTTCATCGGACATTTGTGAACGCAGCCAAGGCATAGCAGGCATTTCTCTTTGATCCATGCCGCCTTTTGGCTTTGCAGCTCAATGGCTCCGGCCGGGCACTGCCCCACACAGACACCACAGCCTATACAAGTGTCGTTTACCTTGAAAAGCTGCGTCTTTCGGCTTTCCTCATAAGAGGCAGCCAGTTCTTTCTCCTGTTTACGGTCAAAGCTGTCCGGCAGATAGATACCTTTCTCTTTTCCTGCAATGCTGGTACAGACTTCCGCAAGATCCTCCTCTGCTCTTTGCTCATGCAGTCACGGATAGAAACTAATGTGTCTCCTGTCACTTCCGCAATGCGCCGGGCAGCATACTGTGTGTTACCCGTAGCTGAAAAATATAAAACCATCTTTATACCACTCCTTTTTATCAATCATGGAAAAACCTGTATCCTGCTGCCTATTCCACATTCTCCTGTATCCAGTTTTCCACATGATCCGCAATCTCACCATTGTTCAAATCCTGGAAGATGAAATGGTCATTTCCATAAATTCCTTCTTCCGGCAAACGGACAATGGTACTGTTCCCGCCTGCTGCATTGTACGCCTCTGTAAATACGTCTGCCGTAGATGACATACCTGCCCACATGGCTGCAGCCGGTATGTCCGTATATTCTTCACCGATATAATCGCCATAGTAGAATACAATTGGAATGTTCTTCTCAAGAAGCGCCTGATACTCCTCACTGTCTACCTCTGCCGCAATTCCAGGCTCTATGGCAACAATCCCTGCTATGTGGTCGGTATATCTCGCTGCCTCCCATCCGGGCATTCCTCCCTGGGAATGGGTCACAAGAATGGAATCTTTTCCTGTTTTCTCATATACTTCATCGATAGCTGCCGCAACTGCCTGTGCAATGACTGTCATATCAAAGTCTCCGGTATCCGGTGTCATCTGGCGGAAAAACTGATCCAGAGCTTCCTCCCCCTGAGGAAACTGCGAATTTTCATTGTAAGTAAATTCTCCATCCAGGAAGGTTCCGATCCTGAACTGTGTATACCAGGTCTGATCCGCCGTCTCCGCATTGATCGTTCCGGCTACCGATGTCTGCCCTGCTTCGCCGCGTCTCGGCTGGTCGATCAGGAAGACACTGTGCCCCTTTTTCAGGAACATATCTGACCATCCTTCCCTTCCGTCCGGAGTTGTCATCCATCCCATACGGGACTGCCCATATCCGTGCAGAAATACCATGGGAAGGCCAGTATCCTCCTCCGGTATCTGGTAGAAGACGTTGGCGTGATCCACATGAGAGGTAGAACCCTCTCTGGAAGTATAATAATTGGAGACATCAAAAGTCCCATCCGATGTGATGACCGTTCCGCCGGCTGAAAACATGCCCTGCTCCTTCAATACAAACGAATCGGAGTCAACTGCCGTTTCTGCTTCCTCTGTACTCTCCCCATCATTTTCTGACACTCCCACTTCCTCTGTATTCGCTTCGCCGTCTTCTGACGGTTCAGCCGTTTCCGTATTTGTTTCTTCCGCCGTTTCATTTGTCTGTGTGCTGCCGGAAGCTGCATTTCCGCATCCCGTCATCATAAGCATTCCTGCTGTTATAACTGCCGCTACTCTCAAAAACATTTTATTTTTCATAAGAACCTCCTGCTTTTTCATTTATTTTCGTTTTCTAATGTCAGTTGCCTGTATTCTTCATCACTGATCCGGTCAAACCATTCCAGGCCTGTCAGTTCCGGATTGGTGTTCACTGCAATGTGTGCAAAGGAAGAGTCTGCACTGCCGCCATGCCAGTGTTTCACGCCCGGTTCAAACGTAATGTGATTGGCCTGCACTTTCTTCCTTTGCGTTTTCTTCCGCATCTGCAGAATTTCCTTCTACAGTAGGATCCGGTGAAGAACTACTTTCCGCTGTCTGTGTTTCCCGCGACGCGGAATCCGTTCCGGAACGCCCCGCACAGCCTGTCATCAGGATGCTTCCCGCTACCAACAGTACAAATAATGTAATATGCTTTCTTTTCACATTGACAGCCTCCGTCTGTAAAATTTTCTGTCACATCATTCCGGTTTACATATCCGTTTTTGCCGACAAAATGTATTTTACAACTTCCGGATTATTATGATCGATAATTTCACTGTGGCCGAGATCCAGTCCGTCAATCTTTTTGATGTCCTCTTCCGTAAGCTCAAAATCCCAGATGGCGATATTCTGCTCCATGCGTTCCTTATGAACAGATTTTGGAATGATGGATACGCCGCGCTGCGCATTCCACTTCAAAGCGATCTGAGCCGCCGTTTTTCCGTATTTTGCACCAATCTCACTCAAAACCGGATGAGTAAAGATACCATGCTTTCCTTCCGCCAGGGGACCCCATGCCTGCGGCATGCAGCCGTACTCTTTCATTTCCCTGATTGCCTGGTACTGTGCATAGAACGGATGGAGCTCGATCTGATTTACCATAGGTTTCACATCCACAATCTCGGCAAATTCTGTGAATTTACCCCGGTAGAAATTCGCAACGCCGATGGCCCTGATCTTTCCCTCTCTGTAAAGTTCCTCCATGGCTCTCCATGCGCCGTACACATCGCCGTAGGGCTGATGAATCAGATACAGATCCAAATAATCAAGTCCCAGCTTCCGCATGGATACCGCAAACGCCTTCTTCGCACCTTCATAAGAAGCACAGTCGGCCCACAGCTTCGTGGTAATAAAAAGATCTTCTCTTTTTACCAGCCCGGAATCAATCGCCTCTTTCACGGCTGCGCCTACAGCCTCCTCATTCATATACAGGGCCGCCGTATCAATCAGCCGGTATCCTGTCCGGATCGAATCCAACACAGCCTGCCTGCAGACATCCGCATCCGGAACTTGAAATACTCCGAATCCTTCCAGTGGCATCTGAACTCCATTGTGTAATGTCAGGTTTTCCATTTTTTATCCTCCATAATAAAAATCTATTTTTCTTTCTGTCAAACTTATTGTAGGATGAAAATCCCGAAAAGTACAATGCCAAAAAGACAATACAGTATGCATTGAACACATACTGTATTGTCTTCTACTTTAAGGCTTATAAAAAACAAATTCGGATTTTTATGCTAAAATGAAGAAAGCCGAAAACCCGCTAAAATCAAAGTTTTCGGCTATGTTCCCAGCGTTCCCGAGGTGACTTGAACACCCGACCTACCGCTTAGGAGGAAAACTTATACCTTGTCCTACGGTTACATTGAAACCAGTGACATGATTTATATTGGTTCTGATCTGCCGGATGAATTTAGTGGGTCAAATTATACCAAAAAACTAAAAGGTGCTTTAGCAAAAGCAAAGGCGAACGCTGCACAGGGGCTTCCGGAACTGATAGAAATTGCTTCTAAAAAGCGGTACAAAGAAAATCTCAAAGAAAAGCACGATTTTGACGCAAAATACGGTTGGTATCGGTATGATACAAAATTTGCACTTCCAGTCCATAATGAAGATCAGAAACTGGAGAGATTCAATGTATTCCAGGCTGTTCTGCTTATCCGTCACGCTCAGGATGGAAAACTATACCTGTATTATCTGGTAAACATAAAAAAAGAAACGGGTAAGCCGCTTGAGCAATAAGCTGTACGGTAAGAAACTCGCTTCTTCTTGCTATTATTTTATAGGAAATCCTGAAATTTGTCAACATCAAATTTCAAGAAGTCAGGGTTGTTTCATGAAAGAATTTAAAAATATAGGTCATCCACAAGCAGCAAATTCGTTCCCTTTTCCCGCTTCCTATACTGATTCCTGAAAAATGCG
>CAYWRB010000112.1:0-8003 GCA_964460025.1 uncultured Hungatella sp. | reverse complement strand
CTTTCTGAAAGTGCTCTTTCTCTATCCATCTCCACAGATCATCGCAGACCTCCTCCCAGTTCTGCTCATTTAACAGTTCATGTCTGGCCCCGGGATATAATTTCATGGAGATCCTCTTCATTCCCATGGAAGTAAACTGCTTATAAACCTTGGCCACTCCTTTTCCAAAATCTCCTACCGGGTCCTGATCCCCCGATATCAAAAGAACCGGAAGGTTTCTGGGTATCAGGCAGAACTGTCTGCGAAGCCCCAGGTCAATCAATAGATCAAAGAAATCTCTGTAAGCCTGGCAGGAAAAGGGAATATTGCAATAGGGATCGGACAGGAACTTATCCACCTGTTCCTCATCTCTGGACAGCCAGTCATTGGCAGTACGGTTGGGACGAAATCTGCGATTGTAGGATCCAAGGACAATCTCTTCCATCAGATAACTTTGATGGCGCTTGCCCTTCACCGCACCTACAAGCATGGCTGCCAGCTTCCCTGCAGCGGCCATAAAAAGAGGCTGGCCTCCTGTTCCCATCAAAATCAGCCCATCCAGATGCTCCCCGTGAACCGTCAGATATCTTCTGGCAATGAACGACCCCATACTATGTCCCAGCAGGATATGTGGAATGCCCGGATACTTGTCCTCCATAATCCGGGTTACCGAAAACAGATCCTGAACCAGATGAACCGCTCCCTTCTCCTCTGCAAAAAAGCTTAAATCCTCCTGCCTTCCCGTCTTTCCATGGCCTAAATGATCATGGCCGATGACCGCGACTCCTCTCTCTGCCATCCGGACCGCAAATCGTTCATACCGTCCAATATGCTCCATCATGCCATGAGAAAGCTGCAATACTGCTACGGCCTCTCCCTCCGGCTTCCAGCAATAACCATGAACCCTGGTCTGCTTGTCATGGGATAAAAAGTAAAATTCTTCTCTCTCCATCGCTACCTCCATTCTGTCTTTAGAGCACTCCAACTGTGCCCCTTTACGTCCTCTGAAATTCCGTCATGTACGGCCGGAACCGAAGTGGAAGGTGTCCTCTCTGACACACCGGATTGGTTCTCTCCTCGATGGCGATGTGATCATGGAAGGTTTTCCAGAGACTCTCAAATTCTTCCTGATCCCCGGACTTTACCATCCGTTCCTTCCATCCTTCTTCCTCTATCTCTACCGTCATCCAGGCTCCGCCTGCCCGGTGTACCACAGCCTTCTTTCTCTTTTCATCATAGATAATCCAGTTTTCCCCATGAAGCCTGTCTGCAAAATGGGGCGCCATAAGAATCGTCACATCATTTTTCGGCCCCACTACCCCAAACAGCACCCCGTCTCTAGTCTGGGAAAAGCGAATAAACTCAATGAGCAGATGAGCCTCATTGCCTACATTCCGATTCATCCGGAAAATCTCATATACGGCCGGAATCTGAATCTGTTCCAAAATAATGCTGCCATAATGAAGGGCATAGATCAAAAAACGATAGATCCGATCTGCTTTTTGTTCCTCATGACTCAAGGATGCCCGGAAAATCTGTTCATATACCTGCTGTCCTGCTTTCTCCTGGACAGAGTGAATCACCTTCTCCGCCTTTTCTGCCGTCTCCTCTACCTGTCGGTATTCCGTAAACATCTGCACATTTCCCGTTCCGCTTAATTCCAGAGACACATTCTTATGGCCCAGACGGCTCATCCAGGCATCATACACTCCGCACAGAATCCCTTCGAAGGTATCCGTGCATGTAAAAACCGTCATCCTGCATCCTCCACCTCTCTCTGTGGCCGTATCGTCCTTGTCTGTCCGGTGCTTCCCCTATCTTGTGCGATTCCGCCCTGGAAAAGCCCTCCCATGACTTCCTTGACCTCCTCAACAAACAAGAGTATGCCATCTCTCACAGCTGTCCCGTCACCACGGCTGCTCTCTCCTCTGTATCTGGCTTTACGGACAAAAATCCGTCGTCAAACATGGACATCTGTCGATAGGTATCCCTATGGCTGATATCCCAGGCACTGCGCCTCTCATCCCCCAGAAGCTGACTGGTAATAAAATCCTGATCGATCTTAAGAGGATACATCATCCGCCCGTTACAGGTAATAAAATAAACCGCTCTCTTTAAAACTACTCCCATCTTCTTCAGATCCGGAAAATCAAGGACCGCACTTCGCCTGGCTGCTGCAATCCGTTTGGCTGACTTTACCCCAATCCCAGGTACTCTCAAAAGCATGCCGTAGCCTGCTCTGTTAATCTCCACAGGAAACTGCTCCAAATGCCGCAGCGCCCAATCACACTTGGGATCCAGAAACACATTAAAGTTAGGCTGCCTGCTGGAAAGAAGCTCCTCCGCCTGAAAACCGTAAAACCGCATCAGCCAATCCGCCTGGTACAGCCGATGCTCCCGTAAAAGCGGCGGTCCTCCCGGCAGCGCAGGAAGAAGGCTGTCATCATTGACACGGACAAAGGCCGAATAAAAAACCCGTTTTAAATCATAATTCTTGTATAAAGCCTCCGCAACCGATATCATCTGATAGTCATTCTCCGGTGTCGCTCCCACAATCATCTGTGTACTCTGGCCTGCAGGAACAAACCTTCTCCCGCCTCTGTAAGGAATGATCTCCTGCTTCTGGGCTTCAATCCCCCTTTGTATCTGGCGCATAGGCGCAAGAATCTTCTCCCTTGTCTTGGCCGGTGCCAAGCGCCTCAGTCCCTCGGAGGTGGGAAGTTCAAGATTCACGCTCATACGATCCGCCAGAAGCCCTACTCTCTCCACCAAAGCCGGATCTGCCCCCGGAATCGCCTTGATATGAATATAACCGTTAAACCGATATTCATTCCGCAGTTTCCACAACGTCTGATACAGTAAATCCATGGTATAATCCGGACTGTGAAGGATGCCGGAACTTAAAAACAATCCTTCAATATAATTACGCCTGTAAAATTCTATGGTCAGCCTGCACACCTCATCCGGAGTAAATGCCGTTCGCTTCGTGTCGTTGGAGCGTCGGTTCACACAGTACTTACAATCAAAAATACACTGATTGGTAAACAGAATCTTCAGCAGTGAAATACACCTTCCATCCGCCGCAAAGCTGTGACAAAGCCCGGCTGAAACCGCATTCCCCAGGGTTCCCGGCTTATTCTTCCTCTCCACTCCGCTGGAAGTACAGGCTACGTCATACTTAGCCGCATCGGCTAACAAAGCCAGCTTCTCCTGCACTCCCATCTCTTCCTGAATCAACATATCAAATCCTCATTTCCGAAATAGAACATATGTTCTTTTCTTTATTCTATCACATCCCTTCCAAACCTGCAACAACATTTTTCTCCGGCAGATAAGAAAAAACTGTCTGAGTCCCCCTTAAGGTTCCTCAGACAGCTCCTGTTCACGCTTTCCCTTTTCCTTCTGCGCAGACTTTTTTTTCTTTTTCTTCCGCCGATTCTTTCCAGGTTTATTCTCTCGCTCCACATCATAATCATCCCGCTCATCGACGCCTTTATTATATTCATGAAGTTCCGGCAGCCCCATCACATACTCATCCGTATCGTCATGTTCTTCTTCATGCTCCCCGGAACCTTCTTCTTCGAAATTTTCTTCAGAGGGCTCTTCTTCAATATCCCCGGTCTCCGAAGTTTCCCCTCCGTATCCGGCCTCAGAAACTTCTCCCCCCACCGTCTGTCCTTCTCTCTCTTCCCTTTTGTGCTCTTCCTCTCCGCTTTCACTGCTCTCATCAGAAACCGTCTCTTCCCCCGGCTCCTTTCTCTGAACGCCCAAATCTGCATCCGAAGGCTTCCTGTCCTCTTCCGGGTGCTCCCGCTCTTCCTCTTCATGATGCTCGCCATCCTCTTCCGGCAGTTTCGGTTCCTCCTGCACTTCCACCATATCCATCAGATTTTTCCCTGGAATGCTTCCTGACAGAAACAGAGCTGACTTGGCACAGATAGGCCCGATCATCTCATAAAGCACAGAGGATGACAAAATAATAGCCAGCATCAAATCCCCGGTCTCCGAAGGAAGGATCCTCTGTCCCAAAAAAGCAAGACCGATAGCAACTCCCGCCTGCGGAATCAGCGCAAGCCCCATATAATTGCGGATTTCCCTGCTAGTTCCCATAAGCTGGCAGCTTACATATGTACCCAGATACTTTCCTGCAATCCGGATAAGAAAATACGCTATGCCGATAGCTCCTACGGTAGTCAGTGCAGTTATATCCAGGTTCATGCCTGATACAATAAAAAAAATGGACATAACCGGAGGCGTAAAGTTGTTAATCTGGCGGAACAGTTTTTTATCTCTGGTCAGATTAATATAGACCGCTCCGAATACCATACACGCCAAAAGAGGCGAAACATCCACAATGGCACACAGTCCTGAAATTCCTAAAAGCATGGCTATGGCAAGAATCAGTCGGTTATCACGGCTTCTGGCCGGAATCAAAAGCCTGCTCAAAAAATAACCGCAGAATACTCCCACTGCTATAAACACCAGATTATATACAATGGGAATCACAATATCACCCACTGACAGCTTCCCCGAAGCCAGACCATTGATCACCGCCGACACAATACTAAATGCCAGCAGACAGACCACATCATCCAACGCCACAATCTGAAGCAGAGTATTGACAAATTCCCCTTTGGCCTTGTATTGATTGATGGTCATCATAGTGCTGGCCGGAGCCGTGGCCGTGGCAATGGCTCCCAGAATCAAGGCAAATCCCCAGTCCAGACGGAACAAAACCTTCAAAAGAAAAGTGACCAGAATTCCGGCCACCAAAGCCTCACTGAAGGTAATCACGATAATTCTCTTTCCCGTCTTCATAATAACTTCTTTTTTAAAGAACTTCCCAACGCCAAAGGCAATAAATGCCAAAGCGATGTCACTGATAAAGCCCATGGAACTGATGGTATCATGAGGAATAAAATCCAGGCAGCACGGTCCGATTAAAATTCCTGCCAATATATATCCGCTTACTTTCGGCATATTCAGCGTGTTGGTAAGCCTGGTCATAATGAATCCGGAAAACAAAATAATCGAAAGCACCAAAAGAACCTTCGTCTCCTGATTCAACTGTTGGATAAACTGTAAAACATCCATATCTAACCCCTTCTTTCATTCCTCAATCTGTTCTCCCGCAGCAGTTGGGATTCCATTGAATTACTTCGTTAATTTCTTATCAATGCCTTAGATAGTATACTTCACAAACAGAATTCCGTCAATCTTTTCCAGATATTTTGTAACCTCTTCACGGCTCCTGTGATTTTTATCAGAAAGACTGATTACTACCTTCTGAAAGGACTCCGCATTCTGCTCCATCCGCATCTCACCCATCTGAATTCCGATGGATAAAAGTTCCTGGGCAACCCGGCTGATTTTTACGTTTTCTTCCATCTCCACATAGAATCGAAACCATTCATCGTCATTAATCAAATGATACTCCAGCCGTCTCAAACGAGTCATAATCAAAAAAACCGCAGAAGTAGCCACGATTCCTGCCTCATAGAAACCGATACCCAGGCTTAATCCAATACAGGCGGAGGTCCACAGACCTGCTGCCGTAGTCAGCCCTCTGATTTTCGTCTTGCCGGCTATAATAATGCTGCCCGCTCCCAGAAAACCGATTCCGCTGACCACCTGGGCACCCAGACGCGCCGGATCACCGGTCTGAAAATGAATGTACATATATTGGCCCGTCATCATAACCATGGCAGCACCCATACAGACCAGCATATAAGTCCTCATTCCGGCTGCCTGGTGAGCCCTTCCCCGCTCAACTCCAATAGCTCCTCCACAGACCATGGATAATATAATCCGGATAATAACGGAGATTAGATTTAAATCTTCCAAATAGCCTGTTAATGCTCCCATCTGACCGCCCCACCTTATCATTTTATCGTAACCACATTCACGATTCGAAAGCGTGCTTGAAAATCCATCCCATTTATAAAGGGGTTATCTCCAAACACGCTTCCATACGCCTGTACCTTTCAGCCTTTCAGCCTTTCAGCTCTTCCAATACCCTTTTTGTCATATCCGGATAATTTCCGATGACCGTATCTACCCCTTTTGCATACAGATCCCGAACCTGTTCCTCCGTATTTACTGTCCAGGTATTGATCACGATTCCTTCTGCCTTAGCCTCATCCACAATCTCTTTTCTTAGCTGTACCACCGAAGGATGATAACATGCCACTCCATGAGATTTTGTATATTTGCCCGCATCATAAATCCAGGTATCGCTTAAAAATCCATAGACCAGCTCCGGCGCCATAGCTTTCATCTTCATCACGCTATAATGATTAAAGCTGGAAATGATAATCCGATCCTCCAGATGATATTCCTTGATCATCGCGTATACCTTTTCCTCAATTCCAGGATATTCATTGATTCCTGTCTTAAGCTCAATATTGGTAACAATAGAGGTATCCTTTACAAGTTCAAAATATTCCCGTAACGTAGGAATCGGATTGAATCCCATCTTTCCTCTGTAAATGTAAGAAGCATCCAGTTTTTTCAGTTCTTCCAGTGTAAAAGATGCCACCAGTCCCTTGCCGTCCGTGGTTCTGTCCACACTCTCATCATGAATGATGACAAGCTCATTGTCGCTGGTCAGCTGCACATCCAGTTCGATTCCGTCTACCCCCTCGTCCAGTGCCTTTTGAAAAGCCAGTATGGTATTCTCAGGATATTTTCCGCTAAAGCCGCGGTGTGCAAAATTTTTCATGATAAGTCCTCCTTGTATAGTTTATATAATGTTTTAACACAAAACGGCGGACAAAACAACTGCCGTTTGTGCCCGCCGCTTAAAATACTGACTATTATTGGGTAGATGCGTTGTAATTCGTAATTGCCGAATTTACACTTTCAGCCAGGAAATCAATTGCCTGCTGTGGTGTATATTCTCCGTTATAGGTCTTCTCCATTGCCTCATTGAAAAGAATTCTGGACTCTGTGGCAACACCGGAAAGAACGCCTGCCGTATAACCGTTAACCGGAGTATCGTTCAGCTGGTTGATTGCTGTCATAAAGTTTGGATTCTCTGCGATGAAAGCCTTCATCTCTTCTGTCTCATAAGCTGCCGGATTGATTGCGAAGTAACCGGTAGACATACTCCATGTTGCCTGTACTTCCGGAGTTGTGGTGAATTCGATAAACTTCCATGCTGCGTCCTTCTTCACATCATCCTTGTTGTCCATCATCCACAGAGATGCACCGCCGATGATAACGCCGCCGTCCGCGTTGTCGCCGATTCTCGGGAAATATCCGGTACCTACTTCGAAAGCACTGCTGTTTACCGCATTTCTCAAAATAGCCGTAGACTCAACGATGATTGCTGCCTGTCCTGCAAAGAAAGCGGTCTGGGTATCTGCGGTTGTACTTCCGTAGTTAGCCGCATAACCGGAATCCAACAGATTCTTCCAGGTCTCGAAAATCTTAAGGCCTGCGCCGTTCTTGTCAAAGTCAACAGCCGTAGCCGCTGCTTTTCTTCCGTTCTCGTTATCTGCATAATACTGGCCCTGTCCTGCAATCTGCTGCTCAAAGAACCAGCCATAGATAGCCTGTGCAAATCCTACGGGAGCTGCGCCGCTCTCTACGATCTGCTTGGAGAATTCCATAACCTCATCAAAATTCTTCGGTGGTGTCTCCGGATCTAATCCGGCCTCTTTAAACACGTCCTTATTGTAGTACAGCATTGGGGTGGATACGTTAAATGGCATAGACATCTGCTTTCCGTCTACGGTGTAGTAGCTTGTGATAATGTCCATAACGCAGCTTGGATCAAAACCGGTTGTCTCGAACATATCTTCCACCGGAATGGCATAGCCGCTGTCGGTCATGAACTTTGTACCGATATCATACATCTGGCATACATCCGGCATACCGCCGCTCTGCATCGTTGCTTTCAGCTTGGTAATCATATCGTCATAAGAACCCTGATACTCGCTCTTTACCACGATTTCATCCTGAGACTCGTTAAATGCCTTTACAACAGCCTCCGTAGCCTCGCCGTTTACGCCGCCCATGGC
>CAYWRB010000111.1:0-8052 GCA_964460025.1 uncultured Hungatella sp. | reverse complement strand
GCCAGACATTTTTCGATAAACTGCTTTAAAGTGTGGGGAGACTGATATGTTTTGCAAAAGGAGAATTCCTGGGACAGGTCATCAATATCCTCCATGGCCTCCTTCACTTCTATGAGAGTTTTTTGAAGGATAGGCGCAGCGGTAAAATCCATATGTTCAGGAGAAATCCTGTGGTTTTGGATGGCATAATTGACCCGATTGGCACATCGGCATGTTCCGCCTCCGTATTCGCCGCAGTATTCCTTCAAAAAGTCCGCCATTTTCTTTCGGACTCTGGACAGCCTCTGCCGGTATGCTTCCGGAGTGATACCCAGAATATCTCCTGCAATCCGGCTGTCCACCTTAAACATGGTACCCAGGATGAAGATGCACCTGCTTTCCGTGTCAAGGCACTGGAGCATGACATTGGTACATGACATTTTCAGTTCTTCTGCCAAAATAGATTTTTCTACATTCTGTGTCAGATCCGGCACTTCATCAATCTTTCCGTTTCGAATGTCATCCCCGTAAAATTCAAAACTAAGGGGCATTTTTGCGAACATGTGTTTTTGATAATTCTTCAGATGATTGACTGCAATGCGGAATACCCAGGTAGAAAAGGAACTGTCTCCTTTGAATGAGGACAAATGTGTGATGATTTTCAGCAAAATATCCTGGGATGCGTCCTCTGCATCCGGAAACGTCCCAAGCATTCTTAAAGACAGATTGAACACCAGGTCCTGCACACTGAGAATAACGGTTTCCAAAGCATCCTTGTCCCCTGCCGTGGCTTTGCTTATCAAATCCGGCAGTTCTTTGTTTGTTATATGATTCATAGTTTTTACCTCCTGTATATTATTAGACAATCGGAATGCAGGTGTGTGACAGGAAATAAAAAACTTCTTTCTATGTCTTCATTCTTTAATCTCGTCAATATCTGCAAGATTGACGCCGGAAACATTCAATAGAGCCTTTAAGGTTTTATATTCTTTTTTAAGTTTTTCATATGTTTTTACAGCATTTTCCTGTTTTGCTAATATCATATATTCCTGTATTTTTTTAAAATCATCAAGAGCAGCCTTGGTAATTTCAAGATTATTTGGCATAAGGTCGGTCACCTCCCAAGTGTGAAAATGATTGTTTGGATACGTTTATAGTCTGCAGCCGTCAGACTGTGGATAAGTGATACGTTTCCTTATTATATCATGATAAAAGCCCCAAGTCCATGATAATTTACGCCGCATGCCAACCACATATCAATTTGTGGTTACTGTTCACTGGTTCCCAGTAAACAGTAACCCAGTCCGCCATTCCAGATCGCCTTCGGCGATGGGCAGCGAACCAACGTAGAGGCTTGGAAAATGGCAGGAAGGTGTAGTTGGCGGTGACAGATTTTGAACATGAGTCTGGCAGAAATTGCATTTACGGAGCAGAGGAGATTTTTTATAATAGAGTTACGGTTAAGGAAAACGAAAAAGAGATGGGAGGTAACAGAATGAAGTTAAAGAAAGCAGGAGCAGTCATTATGACAGCAATGATGGCAGCGGGAACTCTGGCAGGGTGTTCCGGCGGTTCTAAAACGGACGGAACCGGTGGAACCCAGACAGAAGCAGCACAACCGGCGGCAGGCAGTACGACAGCGGCCCAGGCGGAAACTACGGCCCCGTCCGGCGATGGTGAAGTGACAGTGATCAATGTGTGGTCCAAGGACCGCCACGACGCTACTTATGTCCAGGAAAAGATTGACCAGTACAATGCCACCAATACGGATAATATCCAGATCAACTATCAGCTTTACACGGACAATTATGTACAGGCAGTGGACATGGCTGTCCAGAGTGACGAGATGCCGGATATTCTGGTATATCAGGAGCAGGTGTTTGACAAATATGTGACAGCAGGCCAGTGGGCGGACTTAAATCCCTATCTGGACGACGAGATGAAAAGCCTTTTAGGCAGTTCCATTTTCCCGGGTTACAACGAACTGGATGGGAAACTGTATTTCATTCCCACCACAGGCACCACCTGCCGTCTGTTCTACAACAAGGAAATCTTTGAACGGGTGGGAATCCAGAATCCGCCGGAAACGCTGGAGGAGATGGTGGAGGACGCAAGATTGATTACCAGTGAACTTTCCGGAGAAGGAATCTATGGATTTGCGGAGAACATGAAGAGTGCTACTTCCGGTTTGGGACGCTCCATGATTGTAGGGCTTCAGAGAGAGACCGGGGCGCCCTTCGGGTATGATTTCGCCAAGGGAGAATATGATTTCACCACATGGGCAGACACATTAAGGCTTTGGAAAGAACTTCTCTCCGACCAATGTGCATTTCCGGGATGCGAGTCCCTTGACATTGATCCTTTGAGAACCCAGTTTGCAGCAGGCAAAATCGGTATGTATATGTCCTACACCCATGCAGAGCCTGGGGTATACCAGAACCAGTTCCCCATGGATTCGGAAAAATGGGACTGCGTGCCCATTCCTACAGTGGGAGGAAAGGCCCTGGGCAAACAGTATTTTTCAGGAACCAGCGGTTATATGCTGAATGCAAAAAGCGCCAATGTGGACAAGGCGTTTCAAGTATACAAGGATGTTTTTGCAAATAAGGATTTCCTCATTGGTTACTATGAAGGAGGCTTTGGCGTCAGCATTATTCCGGAAGTAATCGAGGCGGCACAGCCAAGTGAAGACTTTAAGAATAAGAAGTGGCTGCTGATGTCGGATATTGACACATTGCTTCCCAAGCCTCCTCACACGGCATTTGCGGCAGGCATGGTTGTAGAAGGAGAAGACCTTTATAAAACCTGTGAGTCTATCTACTATGGTGACGCTGACATTGAGGCTACGCTGCAGGATCTGACAGACCGCTACAATAAAGGATACCAGGATGCAATCCAAAACGGGGTTGCGACGGAGATTAAAATCGACGGCTATGATCCTATGAATCCTACCTTAAATTAACCGGTAAAAAGAGAGGCTTGCTTTTTAAAGATATGCAGCCTCTCTTTTTTTCAGAAAGGAGCCGATTGCAATGAAAGAATGGAAAACGATGACTGCCCTTCAGAAACAGAAAAGAGTGAAACAGAATGCCGTGGCTTATTCCTTTATGCTGCCAAACCTGATCCTGTTTGTAACCTGTTCCCTTTACCCTGTGTTCTGGACTTTAAAATATGTTTTTTATCAGTACGGAGGTTATGGAACCGGGGAGCCTAGGTTTGTAGGCATGACGAATCTGGCCAGGGTTTTTCGGGACAAAGTGTACTGGGAAAGCGTGGTGCACACCTTTACCTATGGTTTCGGAAAAGTCATCATCATCCCGCTGGCATTTTTCCTGGCGTTTCTGTTAAACCAGCAGAAAAAAGGCAATGGAGTTGCCCAGAGCATCATGTTTCTTCCCACGATTATGAGTTCCGCCGTCATGGGATTGGTATTTTATCTCCTGTTTAATGCCTACAACGGAGAGGTCAACAAGTACCTTTTGGACATGGGGGTGATCAGCCGGCCCATCAACTGGCTGGGCAAGGATCATGCCATGAAGACATTGATTATCACTGCCGTGTGGGGCGGTGTGGGAAACTACATGGTGTATTTTATCGCCGGAATTCAGCAGGTTTCCGAAGATGCCATTGAAAGCGCCAGGATTGACGGCGCCGGAAGGATCCAGACCATCTGGTACATCATCATCCCCATGCTTGGGCCCATTCTAAAAATCATTCTCATGCTGGCCATTACCTCGGCCTTTCACGATATTACCAATGTGATGGTATTGACCGAAGGCGGGCCCAACAACTCCACTATGGTTATGTCCCTGTACGGATACCGCTATTTCTTCCCGGTGTCTGCGGCAGAGGCTACCATTCCCCAGTATGGATACGGAGCTGCTGTCAGCGTGGTTTCGGCTGTGATTGCAGGAGCCATCACCGTGCTGTATTTAAAGGTTTCCAAAAAACTTGATGATATTTATTGAAAATAGAAAGAAGAGGAAGAAGAACGATGGCAGAGAAGAAAGAGCAATCCATAAAAATGAATCGGAAACATCTGTCAGGGGCGGCATGGGCCGCATTGATGGGAAAATGGATTTTTTTGGCGGCAATGATCCTGTTTACCCTGTATCCTATCATTTACACGGTCCTTGGCTCCTTTAAAACCAATGCAGAGCTGACTCAGGGGGGAAGTTTTTTCCCGGCTCAGTGGCATTTTGAAAACTACTATCAGGCATTTGTCCAGGCGGATTTTACCAAATATACCATGAACAGCATTGTGGTCAGTGTGTCCGTCACCATTCTGGCGGTGGTGACCTGTTCCCTGGCCGGTTTTATTCTGGCAAGAAAGGAATTTGCAGGAAAGAAGATTCTCATGGCACTCTATATGTCCATGATGTTTATCTCCCTGGGATCCGTAACCCTGTATCCTATCTATGAACTGTTGAGAGCGCTGAAACTGAACAAAACCATATTTGCCCTGGTGGTGGCCCTTACCGGAGGCCAGGCTACCAATGTATTCCTGGTAATGGGATTTACACGAGGGATTCCAAGGGAACTGGACGAGGCGGCAATCATCGACGGGTGCAGCCTCTATCAGGTGTATTACCGGATCGTCCTTCCCTTAAGCAAGCCGATTCTGGCAGTGGTTGCCCTGTTCTCTTTTCGGAATGCGTGGAATGACTATATCACCAGCCTGATTATGACCATCTCCATGCCCAGGCTGCAGACCCTGACCGTGGCGGTTGTACAGCTGAAATACTCCGTCAATGCGGCGGCAGAGTGGCATATTATGCTGGCAGGAGCCTCCATAGCCATCATTCCTATACTGATTGTATACCTGTTTGCCAATAAACAGTTTATTGCAGGACTGACCGCAGGGGCGGTGAAGGGGTAGGGGATTGGTTGTTCCTTCCCACGGGAAAATATGGTAAACTTATGGAAAAGACACGGGAATGAAACCATGAAATCCAAGGTTGAATGGGCTTTGAGCCCGGAGGAGAGCATCCATGAGAACCATGATTAACAATCTGAAATTCCGAAGCAAGATCATATGGCTTTTTGGCCTTATGTTTTCCCTCTCCATGGCAATCAGCGGTATCCTTTACTACAATTTTGCGGCCCGGGATGTGGAGGAAAACTTTAGGGTAGGGGCGGATGATGTCATGACTCAGATGGCAGAGGTGCTGGATCTCAGGCTGGCCACCATCAGACAGAGAACCCAGGGCATGCTGAGCAATTATTCTTTCATGACCAGCCTCTCCGCCTATTTAAATAATCCTACGGACTTAAATGCGGTAAAGACCATGGGAGATATGGCATCCTATTTGACAGACTTAGAGACAGGGGAAAGCCTGATTCACTCTACCTATATTTATACGGATAAACAGCCTTTTGAGACGTATATGCAGATGCGCAATCAGAGTTTTGTGTTTACCCGGTCCGAATATTACAGGGATTATATGGAAAATCCGGGAAGGGCCATTCGGTGGTTTCCGGTTACGGAAGATCAGATTTTTCAGGATCGGGTCCGGGTGATACCCATGATCTGGCAGTTCAGCATCGAGACCTACCACGGAGACCAGTATCTGGTGGTCCAGCTGAGACAGAAGGAACTGGAGCGGATCCTCAACGAGAAATATGAGTTTTTTGACGAGATTGTAATTTTCGACAGAGAGGGAAGGCTGATCGCAGGTTCAAAATTATTAAACATGGAAGGGCTGACAGCCCTGGAAGAGGAAGGTTACCTGTTGGTCAGAAGAGAGCTTGCAGAAACCGGCTGGCAGGTATTCGGTCTGAAATCCAGACAGATCCTGCTGGAGAGTTTACGGCAGCTGCGGGTCATGATTGTGGAAATCATGCTGGTGGTGTTTCTTTTGTCCGTGGCGGCGGTTTTGTTCTTGTCCCATCAGATGACAGAATCTCTCAGGAGGCTGGAACAGCAGATGGTGTATGTGCAAAACGGAGATTTGGATGTCCGGTTTTTCTATCCCTATAAAGACGAGGTAGGAAGCCTGGCAAAGTCCTTTAACTATATGATCGGGGAGATTCAGGACTTGGTGAAGAAACAGGAAGAGGCCATTGAGGAACTGAAGGAGGAAAGAAATCATGTGGCTATGGTTCAGAAGCAGAAACGGGAGGCACAGCTGAAAGCCCTCCAGGCACAAATCAATCCTCATTTTCTTTATAATACGTTAAATGCCATTACCTGGCAGGCGGCAGACCAGGGAGCAGAGGAGATCAGTATCCTTTCCAATGCCCTGGGGCGTTTTTTTCGAATCAGCCTGAGCAAGGGAGCGGAGATTATTTCTCTTAGGGAGGAACTGGATCATGTAACCAGCTATCTGGAAATCCAAAGGATCCGCTATCAATCCAAATTAAACTATGAGATTTTGGTGGAGGAACAGTGGAAGGCTTGCAGGGTGATCAAGCTGTGCCTGCAGCCTCTGGCGGAGAACTCCATTTATCATGGGATCAAGGAAAAGGGAAGTTCCGGAATCATCCGTATCCAGGCCCAGGAGGGACGGCAGGGTAACACCCCTGTCCTTTGCCTGGTGGTCTGGGATGACGGTGCAGGAATACCAAAGGAAAAGCTGGATGTGATAAACGAGAACCTGAAAAGGGGAAGAATCGATCATGGGGAAGGCTATGGAATCTACAATGTCAATGAACGCCTGCGCCTGTTTTATGGGGAGTCCTATGGTCTGCGCTACGAAAGCGAGGAGGGGAAGTGGACGAAGGGGATTCTTACCCTTCCCATCAGCAAATGAGGGATAGAGTATGTATCGTGTAATGGTAGTAGACGACGAAGCGTTTGTAAGAGATTTGCTGGTTAAAAATTTGAGTAAATCAGGGCTGGATATTGAAATCGTAGCGGCAGCCTCCAATGGCCGGGCAGCCTTGGAGCAGGCCCTTGTCTTAAAGCCGGATATTGTGATTACGGATATCGCCATGGCGTTTATGGATGGACTGGAGCTGATTTCGGAACTTCAGAAGGCGGGGCTGCAGTGCAAGACTGCCATCATCAGCGGTTATGACGAATTTGATTATGCCCGCCGAGCCATTTCCCTGGGAGTGAGGGATTATTTGTTAAAACCCTTTCTGCCAAAAGATCTGGAACAGGTGGTTCAGAAGATGATACAGGAGCTGGACAGCCAGAAAACCCTCCAACAGAATCTGCGGCTTTTGAAAGAACAGGCCAACAGCCGGGCAGCTCTGGCAAGAGAAAAGGTTCTGAGAGATCTGCTGGAAGGCCGAAAGGATGTATTGAGAGGGGAAGAGGAGTTTTCGGAAGCCGGGCTGAATCTGTCCGGAAATTTATTCCTGGCAGGAGTCATAAGGACAAGCGGGAATCTGTGGGACTTCAGAAGCCAGAAGGCAGCGGAGGAATTCCTTATATTGGCCGGCGACGGGTATTTCCCCCGGGATGTACGTATCTATGGGGTGGGATTTGAGGAAAACCTGCTGGCTGTCATATGGTGCGGCACAGGAAGACAGAGAGCCGTGTTTATGGGCAGGATTCAGGAGGGGTTGGACAGAATCAATAAAAGTTTGAAGAAGTATTATGACATACAGCTGAACTGTGCCTTGGGAGAAGTCTGCGATTCTTTAGAAGGCCTGGAAAAGTCTTATGGGGAAGCGCTTGCAACCTGGAAGAAGAATCTGGATGGTGATCGGACGGTAATTCTCTATGATGAGGAGAAAAGACAGGACGAACTTAACAACAGTCAGATCAGGGAGTGGAAGGATCAGATCTGTTTTTCTGTCAGGGCAGGCAATCAGGAGGAAGCACTGGGGCATCTGAGGATGCTGATGAAATGTTATGCCTCTCTAAGCAGCAGCCACAGCGATTATATCGGTGTCTCGGCCGGAGAATTGCTCTATGCCATCGAGAGTGCTGTAAACAGTGCCGGATATGATATAGAAGAAGCGGGGACCCGTGATCGGATACAGGAGCGGCTCCGTTACAGCAGCCTGGCGGATATCCGGGAGCTGCTTGAGCAGTATATTGAAAACTGCTGTAGTCAGGTTTCCAGGCAGTTAAAGGAAAACAAGGCGGAAGCTTTGGTAAAACAGATAAAGCTGCTGATT
>CAYWRB010000110.1:0-8056 GCA_964460025.1 uncultured Hungatella sp. | reverse complement strand
TCAGCAGTTACTTAGGAATTGACACCGTAAAAGGCGTCAGGGTTTTGATTCGTTATGATATTGAAAATCTTTCGGAGGAAATTTACAGGGCGGCATTGGGAACGATTTTTTCCGAGCCGCCGGTGGATATGCTGTATGAGGAAACATTTCCCACAGAGACAGAGGATGTGATATTCTCCGTGGAATACCTGCCGGGACAGTTCGACCAGAGGGCAGACTCTGCGGAGCAGTGCGTGAAGCTTCTGAAAGAGGATGAGGAGCCGGTGATCCGTTCGGC
Source organism: uncultured Hungatella sp. (assembly GCA_964460025.1). GTDB lineage: Bacteria > Bacillota > Clostridia > Lachnospirales > Lachnospiraceae > UBA3402. The sequence goes on along the minus strand of CAYWRB010000110.1, from coordinate 7,779 downwards.
TGTCACCTATGTGATTTCCGGGACCTTGACAGAGGAGCAGGAGGAGGCAGTCAAATCCTTCTGCATCAACCCGGTGGATTCCAGGGAGACAGGCAGTGAAAAGCCAAAGACCCTGGTGGCAGAGTTTGAGACTCCGGCGGATGTGAAAATTTTTGACGGTTTCTGCCGGTTTGACGAAAATGCGTTGAAGGAGCTTTACGGCTCCCTGAACCTGGCTATGACCTTTAAAGATTTTAAACATATACAGAATTACTTTGCAGGGGAGGAAAAGAGGGATCCGTCCATGACGGAGATCCGTGTGCTGGATACCTACTGGTCCGACCACTGCCGCCATACCACCTTCCAGACCGAATTAAAAGACGTGACCTTTACGGACGGAGATTACAGAGCGCCCATTGAGGGGACATACAGACAGTACCTGGCAGACAGGGAGGAACTGTACAAAGGCCGGGACGACAAGTTTGTGTGTCTGATGGATCTGGCCCTTCTGGCAATGAAAAAGCTGCGTAAAGAAGGAAAACTGGAGGATCTGGAAGAATCGGAGGAAATCAATGCCTGCAGCATTGTGGTTCCTGTGGAAATCGACGGAGCCACAGAAGAGTGGCTCATCAACTTTAAGAACGAGACCCACAACCATCCTACGGAGATCGAGCCTTTCGGCGGCGCGGCCACCTGTCTTGGAGGAGCCATCCGCGACCCGCTTTCCGGCCGTACCTATGTGTACCAGGCCATGCGTATCACCGGAGCCGCCGACCCGAGAAAATCACTGAAAGAGACGCTTCACGGAAAACTGCCTCAGAAGAAGATTGTCACCGGAGCAGCCAGCGGATACAGTTCCTACGGCAACCAGATCGGCCTGGCAACCGGATATGTAAAAGAAGTTTATCACCCCAACTATGCGGCAAAGCGCATGGAGATCGGTGCGGTCATGGGCGCCGCTCCCAGAAAGAACGTCATCCGGGAGACCTCTGACCCGGGGGATATCATCATCCTGTTAGGCGGACGGACAGGCAGGGACGGCTGCGGCGGGGCCACCGGCTCCTCCAAGGTTCACACGGAAGCTTCCATCGAGACCTGCGGGGCCGAGGTACAGAAGGGAAATGCGCCTACGGAGAGAAAGATTCAGAGGCTGTTCTACCGGCCTGAGGTGAGCCGCCTCATCCGCAAATGCAACGACTTTGGCGCAGGCGGCGTGTCGGTAGCCATCGGAGAGCTGTCAGCAGGACTTGAGATTGATTTAGACAAGGTACCGAAGAAATACGCAGGCCTGGACGGCACGGAGATTGCCATCTCCGAGTCTCAGGAGCGTATGGCAGTGGTGGTAAACCCAAAGGATGTGGATGCATTTTTAGGCTACGCAGCAGAGGAGAATCTGGAGGCCGTAGCCGTGGCCGTGGTGACAGAAGAGCCCCGGCTTAAGATGAACTGGCGGGGAAAGACCATCGTAGATATCAGCAGGGCATTTCTGGATACCAACGGAGCCCATCAGGAGGCCTCCGTGATTTTGAGTGTGCCTGACAGGGAAGGCAATCCCTTTGCAAAACGGGAAGATATTCCGGATGTGAAAGAAAAATGGCTGGAGACCTTAAAGAACTTAAACGTATGTTCCCAGAAAGGCCTGGTGGAAATGTTCGACGGTTCCATCGGCGCAGGCTCCGTGTTTATGCCATACGGCGGGAACTATCAGCTGACCGAAACCCAGGCAATGGTGGCCAAGCTTCCGGTTCTTAAGGGGAAGACAGATACGGTGACCATGATGAGCTACGGCTTTGACCCCTATCTGTCCAGCTGGAGCCCATACCACGGTTCTGTCTATGCAGTGGTTTCTTCCGTGGCCAAGATTGCGGCAGCAGGCGGAGACTGCCGGAAAATCCGGTTTACCTTCCAGGAATATTTCCAGAGAATGACAGAGGATCCTTCCCACTGGAGCCAGCCCTTTACCGCCCTTTTGGGAGCTTACCAGGCGCAGCTGGGCTTAGGCCTTCCGTCCATCGGCGGAAAAGACAGCATGTCCGGAACCTTCTATGAGGAGCAGCACGGCGAAATCAATGTTCCGCCTACTCTGGTTTCCTTTGCGGTGGATGTAGCCAGCCACAAGGATATCATCACGCCGGAGTTTAAAAAGCCGGGCAGCAAGATTGTGGTGTTTAAGATTGAGAAAGATGAGTATGACCTGCCGGTATATGACCGGATGATGGACGGATACGGGAAGCTGCGAGATGACATGAAAGCAGGAAAGATCGTTTCCGCTTATGCGGTGGAGGGCCACGGCCTGGCGGAGGCTGTCAGCAAGATGGCCTTTGGCAACAAGCTGGGAGTGAAAATTGAGCACAATGTTGATCCCAGAGATTTCTTTGCACCGGGATGGGGCAATATCGTGTGTGAAGTTTTAGACGGAAAAGTGGGAGAGTTGTCCATTTCCTACACGGTCATCGGTGAAGTGACGGATAAAGGCGTATTTGAATACGGAGATACCAGAATCACCATGGAGGAGGCACTTGAAAACTGGACGGGAACGTTGGAATCCGTATTTCCTACAAAGTCCGGAGTAAAACAGACAGAGATTCCTTCGAGAGAATACCATGCAAAAGATATCTATATCTGCAAAAATAAGGTGGCAAAGCCCAACGTGTTCATTCCGGTATTCCCGGGAACCAACTGTGAGTATGACAGCACCAAAGCCTTTGAACGGGCAGGAGCTAATGTGGTCGCCAAAGTGTTCCGGAACTTAAGCGCAAATGATATCAGGGAATCTGTGGACGAGTTTAAGAAGGAGATCGACAAGGCCCAGATTGTCATGTTCCCAGGCGGTTTTTCCGCCGGCGACGAGCCGGAAGGCTCCGCCAAATTCTTCGCTACGGTATTCCGCAACCAGGTGATAAAAGAAGAGATTGAAAAGCTTCTGAATCAGAGGGACGGCTTGATGCTTGGCATCTGCAACGGATTCCAGGCCCTGATCAAGCTGGGGCTGGTGCCGGAGGGCACCATTGTACAGCAGCGCCCGGATTCCCCCACCCTTACCATGAACCATATCGGACGCCATATTTCCAAGATGGTTTATATTAAGGTGGTGACAGACAAGTCCCCGTGGCTGGCAGGCGCCACTTTAGGCGGCGTGTACTGCAATCCGGCTTCCCACGGCGAGGGCCGGTTCGTAGCCAATGAGCAGTGGTTACAGAAGCTGTTTGACAACGGGCAGGTAGCTACCCAGTATGTGGACGACAAGGGTAATCCTACCATGGATGAATTCTGGAACCCCAACGGTTCCTACATGGCCATCGAAGGAATCACCAGCCCGGACGGCCGGATCTTAGGCAAGATGGCCCATTCCGAGCGGCGGGGCGAGGCCGTGGCCATGAATATCTACGGAGAGCAGGATATGAAAATTTTTGAAAGCGGTGTGAAATATTTCAGATAAACCTTGATTTAAATGCAGTGGGAAGAAGGTGATACAGATTAAGTGTTTGTTTTGGAATATAAACAAGAAAAACTTAGTACAAGAGATAATAACAATTATATTAGAGAACAGGATTGATATATTGATAGTGGCTGAGGCAGAGAATTTGGATGTTCCGTATCTTCTTTCAGAACTTGGAAAACACGGCAGAAAGTTTAAAAATGAGGAAATACTCCCGCGGCAAAGAGAAATTATGGTATTTGCCGATAAAGAGACAGAGATTTCAACCTATAGGGAAGAGAAATACTATTCCGCATATAAAGTACATGAAAATGGGAAGAACCGTCTATTGGTGGCGGTACATCTTGTCAGTGCCATGTATTATAGCGAGCAGGCCAGAAATCAAAGGGCAAGTCAGCTGGCAAAAGCAATTGAAAAACTGGAAGAGTCTTGCAACGCAGAGGCAGAGCAGCAGGGCAGACCAAATTATAATACAATCGTGGTCGGAGACTTTAACCTGCACCCATTTTCAACAGGAATTATTGGAATTCATGGTTTTAATGCTGTCATGGATTCGAAGAGAGCATTAAAAAAAGCCAGAATTCGGGATGGAAAAGCTGTAAAATTTTATTATAATCCTATGTGGAATTTGATGGGAAAACGGGAGAATTCCTTGGGAACGTTTTATTATGAGCAGGATCAGGATGATAACTCCTTTTACTGGTATACATTTGACCAGATTTTGCTAAGACCAGAATTAATCGATGATTTTGTATGGAGTGATTTTGGGATTATAGAACATATCGGAAAATGTTCTTTACTAAAAAATGACAAAATCTATAATAGGAAATATTCGGACCATCTGCCAGTTAAATTTGCAGTCAGCTAGGAGGTATGGGATGAGGTTAGACTTATGGAAATTTGATGAAAGATCATTGAAAAAAATGTCGGAGGAACTGCCAAACAGCATTCTGAGAGGACAGGCAGATATTCTGTCTGAAAAGACAGGCGGAGTTATCTATGGAAAGACAACCAATATGAAGTTCCATTCCCAGGATAAAACTGTGGAATACGAATTGGCCACGGCTTTTGAAATTGTAGTGCCACAGCTGGACAATTATAATTATACATTATTGATTGTTTATTCTAAACCGGAAAAGGATTATCCGGTTGCAATCACAGTGGGCAGCAATATCATGGATGACGCTCAGAAATTCAGGCCTGCATATGTGTGTGAGAACAAAGAAGAGTTTATTTCAGCATTAAAAGAAATTTTGTCTTCTGAGGAAATAAACAGAAATATTGGTATATTATATTCAAAAGCAAGCTTCTAAAGGATAAATAATTTCCGGAAAAACCGGGTATGCTAATCCTGTAGTTCCATTTATGTAGTAATACATGAAAATAAATTACAGGAGGACCAGACCATGACAAAACTGGATTGTAATGTTACAAACTGTATTCACAACGCAGATAACTGCTGCTGCAAGCAGGCTATCGTAGTAGACGGGAAAAGCGCAAAGGATTGCTGCGGTACTTGCTGCGGAAGCTTTGACGAGAACAAGGACGGTGCGTTTACGAACCTGTTTAAAACGCCGGAGAAGCGTCTGGAGATTGACTGTGAGGCAGTGAACTGTATCTACAATGAACAGCGCCGCTGCCAGGCAGAGCATGTGGGAATTTCAGGCAACGGAGCATCACAGGCAGGACAGACCGAGTGTTCTACGTTTAAGATGCGGTAGGAAATTGCAGAAAAAATACGGTAAATATGAAAGGAGCTGTTGAAAAACAGCCCCTTTTTTCTTCTGGCGAATCACTATTTAAACAAGAAGGAGTGATGATCTCTGCAATAAAACCTTGCCATTTTTTCCTGAATCGGTTAAAATAAAGAAACAAAAAGAGCAGGAGGAAATGTCAGTGAAGTGTCCATATTGCAGCGAAGATGACACCAAAGTAATTGACTCCAGGCCTGCGGATGACAACAGCTCCATTCGCAGGCGGCGTCAGTGCGAGAAATGTGGGAAGCGGTTTACAACCTATGAAAAGTTGGAGACCATGCCCCTCATGGTAATTAAAAAAGATAATTCCAGAGAAGTCTATGACCGTTCTAAAATCGAAGCAGGCATTCTCCGTTCCTGCCACAAACGACCGGTATCTTCCCAGCAGATCAACGCCATGGTAGACGAGATTGAAAACTGGATCTTTAATTTGGAAGAAAAAGAAGTGGAGACCTCTGCCATCGGCGAGAAAGTGATGGAAAAATTAAAAGACATGGATGAGGTAGCCTACGTCCGCTTTGCCTCTGTTTACCGAGAATTTAAAGACGTTAATACATTTATGGAAGAACTTGGAAAATTATTGAAGAAGTAGAGGAAACAAAAAGGAAAAGAACCGTCTATGCTGGAACCATTTTATCCGAAAGAAATGGTGGAATCTGCTTATGAGATTCCCTATAAAAAGTTATATGACAATGGAATCAGGGGAGTGATTTTTGACATTGACAATACCCTGGTACCCCACGGAGCCCCGGCTGATGAGAGGGCTCTTTCTCTATTTGCTAAGTTTCACCGCATGGGCATGAGTACCTGCCTTTTGTCCAACAACAAAGAGCCAAGAGTAGCCTCTTTTGCCGCCCAGGTAGATTCCCCCTATATTTTTAAAGGAGGAAAGCCCTCCGTAAAAGGATATGAAAAGGGAATGAAAAAAATGGGAACCACTGCCTCCAACACGATTTTTGTCGGTGATCAGCTTTTTACGGACGTATACGGAGCCAACCGCGCAGGCCTTTACAGCTATCTGGTGAAACCCATTCACCCAAAGGAAGAGATTCAGATCGTGCTGAAACGGTATCTGGAGGCCATCGTACTGTTTTTTTATAAAAGACACCTCAATAAGAAGAGCCAATAGGTTATTCCGCCCGGCGAAAAATGATGTTGCTAGTAAACAGTAAGCCCAAGGGTAAAATCTGCGCCTAGGAAAGGAAAGATAAAATGAACATCAGCGGAAATGCGAAAGTATGCGGAGTCATAGGAAATCCGGTAGGACATTCCCTGTCCCCCATGATGCAGAATTATTTTGCAGAAAAATTAAATCTTGATTTTATATATGTTCCATGTAACGTGCCAGACGAACAGATAGGAGAAGCCATCCGGGGAATCTATGCCCTGGGATTTCAGGGGATTAATGTGACAGTACCTCATAAGCAGAGGGTGATGCCCCATCTTCTGGAAATAGATGAGGCGGCCAGATGTATCGGAGCAGTCAACACCCTGGTCCGCATGGAAAACGGCTACAAGGGCTACAACACAGATGCCGAGGGCCTTTTTAGAGCCATCAAAAGACAAGGAATCGAAGTTTCCGGCCAGGACTGTCTCTTAATCGGAGCCGGAGGCGCTGCAAAAGCCGCAGCCTACATGCTGATGAAGCACCAGGCCAGGTCCGTTGTCATCTTAAACAGAAGCCTGGAAAAGGCTCAGATCCTGGCAGATGAGATGAATCATCAGTTTCAGAGAGAGACGATGAACCCCATGGCCTTAGCAGACTATCCCAAGCTGGACAAAGCTTCCTATCTGGCCATCCAGACCACCAGTGTAGGAATGTACCCAGGCACCGGCCACGCCGTCATCCAGGACCCGGACTTTTACAAGAAAATCCACACGGCGGTAGATATCATCTACACCCCTTCCCAGACCCGTTTTATGGAACTGGTAAAAGAAGCAGGCGGCAGAGCCTTAAGCGGCCTGGATATGCTGATTTACCAGGGAATCATCGCCTTCGAACTGTGGAACCAGGGAGTCTGCGTCACAGATGAAATGGCAGACGAAATCCGAAAAATGATGGAAGAAAGGCTGCACAGTCAGTAACTGCCGCCCTTTAATGGAAAGGTACAAAACATGGAAAAAACCATTATACTCATAGGCTTCATGGGAGCCGGAAAAACCTCCGTAGGCAAGACCCTGGCCCAAAAAACAGGGCTCAAGCTTTTAGACACCGACAAACTGATCGAGAAACAAGAAAGAACCACCATCAGCCGCATATTCGAAACCCAAGGTGAAGAAGCCTTCCGCACAGCAGAGACCAATCTATTAAAATCCCTCCTGGAAAAAAAGAGCACCGCAATCATTTCCGTAGGAGGAGGCCTCCCCCTAAAAGAAGAGAACCAGACTCTCCTAAAAAAGCTGGGCCTGGTGGTATACCTCAGGATCCAGCCAGACACGGTTCTAAAACGCCTAAGAGGAGACACCACCCGCCCTCTTTTACAAGGCGGAGACGTAAAACAGAAAGTAACCGCCCTTTTGACCTACCGCGCCCCCATCTACCAAAAAGCCGCCCACATAACCATCGACGCGGACCACAAAACCTTAAACCAGATAGCCGAAGAA
>CAYWRB010000109.1:745-8070 GCA_964460025.1 uncultured Hungatella sp. | reverse complement strand
GTCACACGTAGGACTTCAGGCACGTCTTATGTCACAGGCCCTCAGGAAGCTGACCGGTGTTATCAGCAAGACCAACTGTACGGTTATCTTTATTAACCAGATTCGTGAGAAGATCGGTGTTATGTTCGGGAATCCGGAGACCACCACAGGAGGCCGGGCCCTTAAGTTCTACGCCTCTGTCCGCATGGATGTGAGAAGGACGGACAGCTTAAAGCAAAGCGGAGAGGTAATAGGCAACCATGTCCGCGTCAAGGTAGTGAAGAATAAGATCGCACCTCCGTTTAAAGAGGCGGAGTTTGATATTATGTTCGGTCAGGGAATCTCGAAAGAGGGAGATATTCTGGATCTGGCAGTGAAGGAGGATATCGTGGAGAAAAGCGGCGCCTGGTATGCCTACCAAGGAGCCAAGATCGGTCAGGGGCGGGAGAATGCCAAGATTTATCTGAGGGACAATCCGGTGGTCTGTTTAGAGATCGAGAACAAGGTGCGGGAGCACTATGGACTTAAGCCATCTGAGATGCCTCAGGCGGAAGGAAAAGAAGAAGAGAATTAAAAGGATGGAACATGCAGATAAAGGCCGGCGCCCGGGCCAGATAGGAGAAGCTGATGCGGATAACGGCAGTTGTTCCTTTGGACAAACGAAGGAGTAAAGTATTCCTGGATGAAGAGCCGGCCTTTGTACTGTATCACGGAGAGATCAGGCAGTATCAGATAGAGGAAGGCAGAGAACTGTCTCGGGAACAGTATGACCGGATATTGGAGGATGTTCTTTATAAGAGAGGAAAAGAGCGGGTACTGTTTCTGTTAAAGGATCGGGACAGAACGGAGAATGAGATACGAAAGAAGCTGAGGGAAGGATTTTATCCCCAGGAGGTTATTGAGCGTATCATCGATTTTTTGAGAGAGTACCATTTTGTGGATGATTTGGAATATGGGAGAAGATACGTTCAGGCCTATGGGACCAAGAGAAGTAAGAAACGTCTGGAATTTGATCTGCAGCAGAAAGGGTTGACACAGGAGCAGATTTCTGTCCTTTTGGAGGAAGAAGAAGTGTGTGAGGACAGTCAGATCAAAGCATTTCTCAGAAAAAAAGGGTATATACCAGGGAGTACGCCTCCTAAGGAAAGGGCAAAACTGACAGCGGCGTTGGTCAGAAAAGGGTTTTCTTACGATGCGATCTGCCAGGGCTTTCGAGATGATACTTGACATAATGTACAAAACAGTTTAAAATTGAGATGTTGTATTTTTGTACAATGAAAACTAAATAAGGAGGTGCTCCTGTGTCAACAATAGTGATATCTGTATTGATTACTGTATTGCTTACGATAATTATTGTGGCGCCTATTACCTGGGGATTGGCAATTACACACCGCAAGAAGACTTATGAAAGTAAGATCGGCAGTGCGGAGGAAAAGTCCAGAGAGATAATAGATGAAGCATTAAGGACCGCAGAGACAAAGAAGCGAGAAGCTCTCCTGGAAGCAAAGGAAGAGTCCCTTAAGACCAAGAATGAGTTGGAGAAGGAGACGAAAGAAAGAAGGGCAGAGCTGCAACGGTATGAACGACGAGTATTAAGTAAAGAAGAGAATTTGGACAAGAAGTCCGAGACATTGGAACGCAGAGAAGCAAGTATAACGGCACGAGAAGACAATCTGAACAAGAAATTGGCGGAGGCCGAGGAACTTCGCGACAAGAGACAGCAGGAATTGGAACGAATTTCGGGGCTGACCTCCGAACAGGCGAAAGAATATCTGCTTAAATCTGTGGAAGACGATGTGAAACACGACACAGCCAGGATGATCAAAGAGATGGAAGCCAGAGCCAAAGAGGAAGCGGAAAAGAAGGCAAAGGAATATATCGTAGCTGCGATTCAGAGGTGTGCAGCAGATCATGTGGCGGAAACTACGGTATCCGTAGTTCAGCTTCCCAACGATGAGATGAAAGGCCGGATTATAGGAAGAGAAGGCCGCAATATTCGTACATTAGAGACAATGACCGGTGTGGAACTGATTATTGATGATACACCGGAAGCAGTGGTTTTGTCAGGATTTGATCCTGTAAGGCGAGAAGTAGCAAGAATCGCCTTGGAACGTCTGGTTGTAGATGGGAGAATTCATCCGGCCAGAATTGAAGAGATGGTAGAAAAAGCACAGAGAGAAGTAGAAGCCAGCATGCGGGAAGAGGGCGAGGCTGCTACCCTGGAGGTAGGCATCCACGGTATTCATCCTGAGCTTATAAAGCTTCTTGGAAGAATGAAATTCAGAACCAGTTATGGGCAGAATGCTCTGAAGCATTCGATTGAAGTATCGCATTTGTCAGGACTTTTAGCCGGCGAGATCGGTGTTGATATCCGTATGGCTAAACGTGCCGGTTTATTACATGACATTGGTAAATCCATTGACCATGAGGTAGAAGGCTCTCATGTAAAATTAGGATCAGAGCTTTGTAAGAAGTATAAAGAATCTGCAGTAGTAGTAAATGCTGTGGAATCCCATCATGGCGATGTTGAGCCAGAGAGTCTGATTGCCTGTATTGTGCAGGCAGCTGATGCCATATCTGCTGCAAGACCAGGCGCAAGAAGAGAGACTCTGGAGACATATACCAACAGGCTTAAACAGTTGGAAGAGATTACCGATTCCTTCAAGGGAGTTGATAAATCTTATGCAATCCAGGCAGGACGTGAAGTTCGTGTTATGGTGGTTCCGGAACAGATCAATGATGATGATATGGTCCTTTTGGCAAGGAATATTTCTAAGAAAATTGAGGAGTCTATGGAATATCCGGGACAGATTCGTGTTAACGTAATTCGTGAATCAAGAGTTACTGATTACGCAAAATAAAATGGGTCACGTCATTAGGAGATTCGTTCGTTAGTAAGTGGAAGGGGAGGTTGAAAAAGACCTCCTCTTTTCTATTGACAGAAGAAAGGATAAGGCATAGAGTTATAACAACAAAATCCGAATCCGGAAGGAGGGTAAATTTGAAAATAAGAAAAAAAGCGTTAGGATTATTGCCGTTTCTCATGCTGTTTACCATAGGAATAAGTATTCAGGCATTTGCTGCAAAAAAGCTTACGGAGGTGTTTATAACAGTAAACAGCAACTTTAAGGTTGGGGAACACTGCACGGAGAATGACGTGGAGGTCACAACAAAAAGTACAAAATATTCCGTAAGCGATGTTGAAATTATGAATGAAATTGATGACTGGGGCATCAATGATACCCCTGTGTTAGAAGTGACTTTAGATGCCGAGGAGGGATACTATTTTTCCATAACCAAATCCACCATAACGGTGAAAGGCGGCACCTATGTAAGCGGAAGAAAGAAGAGCACCACATCCGTCGTATTGAAAATACAGCTTCCTTCTCTGAGAGAACAGGTGGGGGAGATCGATGAAGCCCGTTGGATTTCCCAGACAGTGGGAAGCTGGAGTGAAACATATAATGTGGGATACTATGAAGTTCATCTCTATCGAGATGATAAAAGTGCCGGTGATATTCAGAGGGTAAATGGCACGAATTTTGATTTTGCCCGGATGATGCTTCGGCCAGGTACGTATTCCTATAAGGTCCGGGCGGTAAATGCCCAGGACAATACGATAAAAAGCGATTGGCGGGAGGCAGAAGGTAGGACATCGATAGATGAGACAGCGGCAGCACAGTTTAAGAGCCAATACGGAAGTACAATTCCATCCGGAGCTTCGGAACCAGGACAGGCGGCGGATCAGAAGAATCAGCAGCTTGGATGGATTCTGGATGGCAACGGCTGGTGGTACCACAACGGAAACGGCAGTTATACAGCCAGTAATTGGCAGTTTATCGATGGAAAGTGGTATTTCTTTGATTCCAAGGGGTATATGGTAACGGGATGGATTGACTGGAATGGAAAATCTTATTATTGTAATCCGGAGAAGGGTGATATGCTGGTGAGTGCCATGGTGCCGGATGGAAGCGGACGAAGAGTGGATTCCACGGGAGCATGGATACGGTGATTATCATAACCAAACCTTCATGCGCCCGGCTGCGGACGCACCACCACACATAAAAGTCTGGCGGGCGCATTTGGCATCCCTGAATTGATGCCGCCTATTCGGCGGCGGACTTTTACGGTAAAGAAGGATAGATATAAAATATTAAAGAAAGCAGAGGAAAAGTGACATGGCAGACAGTGTTGTGCGTTTAGACAGACAGCTGAAATATCAGGGGACAATCTTAAAGATTTATGAGGATAAGGTGATTGCCAATGGGCATGAGGCGCGTTGGGATTTTATCCATCACGACGGGGCGGCGGCAGTACTTCCTGTGACAGATGACGGAAAGATTTTGATGGTTCGTCAGTACCGCAATGCTTTGGATCGAGAGACTTTGGAAATTCCGGCAGGAAAGCTGGATGCACCGGATGAGCCTAAGATTGAATGTGCATACAGGGAATTGGAGGAGGAGACAGGATACCGGTCGGACAATCTGGAATATCTGATCAGCATTAACACTACGGTTGCATTCTGCGATGAGGCCATTGACATTTTTGTAGCCAGGAATCTGATTCCGTCCCATCAGCATCTGGATGAGGACGAGGTGATTGAGGTGGAGGCCTGGGATCCGGATGATCTGCTTCAATTGATCTATGAAGGAAAAATGACAGATGGAAAGACTGTTGCCGCTATTACGGCTTACGTAATAAAATATGGCAGTAAAAAATAATTGACAGAGATTTGGCTGTTCAGCCTTGGTTTTCTTACAGTTAAGTGAATTCTATTGACAGAAGGAAAAATAAGGGATAAAGTTATATCAACTGAAAGTAGAATGGTAAAACACGACTTGAGAAAAAGAAAGGGTGAACAGCTATGGAAAGATGGAAAAGAATATTAGGTCTGCTGGTTTTCAGCATGTTTTTTTTCGTGGAGACAGGAATGAACTCTTTTGCGGCCCAAAAGATCACGCAGGTATCCCTCAACGTAAAAAGTAATTTTAAAGTAGGGGAAGAATACTCTGAGGAAGATGTGGAGGTCACAACAAAGAGTGAGAAATATGTTGTAAGTGATATTGAGATCCTGAATGAAGCGATGGAATGGGAAGGCGATGACGTGCCCATGATAGAAGTATATCTGGAGGCAGCGGACGGATACCGTTTTTCTGTTGCAAAATCAACCATTAAAATAAACGGCGCCACTTATGTAAGCGGAAGGAAGGACGGCTCCACAACCATAATTCTGAAACTGCAGCTTCCATCCTTGAAGGGACAGGTGGGAGATGTTGAACATGTCAGGTGGGAGTCCGCTACTGTGGGAAGCTGGGAAGAGGCATATAATACGGCGTTTTACGAGGTAAGCCTGAAAAGGGACGGCAAGAGTGTGGGATCCATTCAGCAGGTCAACGGAACCAGCGTTGACTTTGCTTCTCTGATGACCAGGGAAGGCGCGTATACCTTCCGGGTGCGTGCAATCAATATCCAGGACAATCGGAAGAGAAGCGACTGGCAGGAGGTGGATGAGACAATGTATGTAAATGAAGACGCCGCAGCAAAGAATAAGAGCCAGAATGGCAGCGGAACTTCCGGAAGCGCTGTCCAGCCAAGCCAGCCCAATCAGCAGTACGGATGGATTTTAGACAACAATGGATGGTGGTACCGGAATCCTGACAACAGCTATACCACCAATAATTGGCAGTTTATCGATGGAAAATGGTATTTCTTTAATTCTGTTGGATACATGGCAACAGGATGGATTGAGTGGAACGGAAAATACTATTACTGCGCTCCGGTGAGCGGGGATATGCTGGTGAATACGGTTGTGCCGGATGGAAGCGGACGAAGAGTGGATGCCAGCGGGGCCTGGATACCGTAGACACTGCGGCGGCTGCCGGAGGATTCATGGGAGGCAGAGTACTGCCTGGAAGAAATACAAAGAGTGCGGTGAATAAAATGTTCCTTTTCTTCATAGGCTGTAATAAAAAGTACAGGGGTTCCGGATGAAGAAGATTCGCATAGGGACATTTTTGGATATGCTGCTTCTGCTTTTTGCGGCGGGAAGCATCATAGGATGTGTGTCAGCCAATCTGTTAAGCGGGGAACTGCTGAAACAGATTGGCTATTTTGATGCCGTATATCAATGGGAAAACTCCATGGGGATGGCAAAGAAAGGGATGTTCTGGAAATACACGATGAAACGGCGCTTTCTGGAAATGGGAATGGGAGCCTTGCTTGGGATGACGCCCCTGGTGAAATGGGCCTATGGGGGTATTGCCTTGATGCTTGGATTCAACAGCGGACTTCTGATTTCCACATTTACCCTTGAGCGCGGCTGGATGGGACTGTTCCTTTTTCTAAGGTCTGTGATGCCTCAGTGGCTATTCTATGGATTCGGGTGGGTAGTTTTGGCAGCAGGCAGCGAAAACGGGCTGGAAAGAATGAAGGTACGAGTGTGGCTTTTGCTGGCCTTGCTGGTTTTTACAGGGACGCTGGCAGAGGTGTTCTTTAATCTTCGATGAATGCAGTGGTTTTATGAAAGGTATCATAAGTGTACACAAAAAGTCCGGGTTCAGATAAAGTCTGTTCCTGGATTTTTTTGTGAAATCTGTTAGAGTACATTTGAAAATTCATTTCCGTCATCTGCATCTCCCGTAAAGTGGAAAACCAAATCTTCATGCGTCCGGCTGCGGACTTTTACAGTAAAAAGAAGTTGACAAATAAAATTGACAGTGATAATATAAACATATGAATATATATTCATATGAATTAATATGAGAGGAGAAAGCGGATGACAGACAGAGAAAAGGTAGAGAGGGAAGTAGAAGAGGGCGTCTGTGAGTTTATGCATGTCCATGACGATATTGTTCGGCAGGTGGAGGGAGTTATGCCTCAGGAACAGGAATTGGTAGATTTGTCGGAGTTCTTTAAGGTGTTTGGAGATTCTACCAGGATAAAGATTCTGTATGTGTTAAGCCAGTCGGAGATGTGTGTGTGTGATATCGCCACATTGCTTCAGATGGGGCAGTCCGCGATCTCCCATCAGCTTCGGAATTTGAAACAGATGCGTTTGGTGAAGTTCAGAAGAGACGGGAAGACCGTATTTTATTCCCTGTCAGACAATCACATTCAGACGATTCTGGCTCAGGGAATGGAACACATCAATGAGTAGATGGAGGTAAGGGTATGACAAAGAAGCAGAAAAAAATGACGGTCCGCCTGATCATCAGCGCCGTATTTTTAATTGGCGGAGTGATAACACAGAGAATTCATCCGGTTGACTGGATATTGTTTGCCGTGTCCTATGTGGCTGCCGGATATGATATTCCTTTGAAAGCGTGGAAGAATATACGCAACGGGCA
>CAYWRB010000109.1:0-735 GCA_964460025.1 uncultured Hungatella sp. | reverse complement strand
GCCACCTTTGGGGCCATAGCTATTGGCCAGCTGGAAGAAGCGGTGGCGGTTATGTTGTTCTACCAGGTGGGAGAACTGTTCAGCGATTATGCGGTGAACCGTTCCAGGAAATCCATTTCCGATTTGATGGATATTAATCCGGAGTATGCCAATGTGGTGAGGGATGGCAAAGAGCAGCAGGTAGAGCCGGATGAGGTGGAGATTGGGGAGACGATTATCGTAAAGCCAGGGGAGAAGGTTCCTCTGGACGGAATTATTTTAAAGGGCGCTTCAAGCCTGGATACCAGTGCCCTTACGGGAGAGTCTATGCCGGCCCAGGTGGCGGAAGGAGAGAATATCGTCAGCGGTTCCATCAACCTGAACGGGGTTTTGGAGATACAGGTTACCAGATTATATGATGATTCCACGGTGGCAAAGATTCTGGAGCTGGTGGAGAATGCCAGTTCCAGGAAAGCCAAGGCGGAGAATTTTATAACCCGCTTTGCCAGAGTATATACTCCTATTGTGGTGGTGCTGGCTTTGACTCTGGCTTTGGTACCGCCGGTTATTCAGATATTCGTTCCATCCTTTGCACCGGGACAGGGCTGGTCTGCATGGATTTACCGGGCATGCAGTTTTCTGGTAGTATCCTGCCCCTGCGCACTGGTGATTTCCGTGCCTTTAAGCTTTTTCGGCGGACTGGGGGCAGCTTCAAAAAGAGGGATTCTCATTAAGGGAAGCAACTATCTGGAGGCT
>CAYWRB010000108.1:0-8194 GCA_964460025.1 uncultured Hungatella sp. | reverse complement strand
TATCCGGACCGAAGGCCTCATACCGGGTTGCTGGAATACAAAAATGTCCACCGTCCGGCAAGGGTCATCTCTTATGACAGGAAGACCAAGGCGCTGAGACTCCATAATTACCTGGACTTTACGGATCTTCAGGATTATGCGGATGTAACCTACGAGGTGACTTGTGACGGTGTGTGCGTTGACTATGGAAGTATCCCGATTTGCTCCATACCTCCCCACGGCGAGCGTAGTGTAACCTTGGATGTGGCGATTCCAAGATCAGGACGGGTTTATCTGAAGGTTATATATAAGCGCCTTCATGACGGCCCTATGGTTCCTGTCGGACATGTCCTTGGCTTTGATGAGATTCTTCTCGAAAATGAGGACGGAAGGAATCAGACTGCCATAAAATGGCTGGATCAGAGGCTGGATACTAACGGGACAATGAATGTGACGGAGACAGAATGTGAGGTGATCGTAAAGGGTACAGGGTTTACCTATACTTACAGTAAGAAAAACGGTTTGTTTAAAAGCCTGTGCTTTGCCGGCAGAGAATATCTGGATAAACCTATGGAGCTGAATATCTGGAGAGCTCCCACGGACAACGACATGTACGCGAAGATTGAGTGGAAGAGGGCTCATTACTATGAAGCTTTTGCAAGGGCTTACGATACCCTGGTAAAACAGTCTAAAGATCAGGTGGTTATTGTGAGTACCGCTTCGGTATTGGCGGCAACGGTTTCGCGAATTTTAGATGTGAAAATTGTCTGGACCGTGGATCCTTGGGGAGGGATACATGTGGCGCTTGATGGTGTGAAAGGAAAAGAGTTTCCGGATCTTCCCAGGTTCGGGGTGCGCATGTTTCTTTCCGACAGGCTTGATCAGGTATCCTATTATGGATATGGGCCCATGGAAAGCTATGAGGACAAACACAGGGCAGCCAGCCATGGTTTATATCGGGATAAGGTTGCGGGGATGCATGAGGATTACATCCGTCCTCAGGAAAACGGGAGCCATTTTGACTGCGATTATGTGGAGCTGAGCAACGGCCAGTTCGGGCTTGCAGCGGCATCGGAACAGAGGTTTTCTTTCAATGTATCTGTGTATACTCAGGAGGAGCTGGAGCAAAAAGAACATAATTTTGAGTTGGAGGAATCAGGAAGTGTCGTACTGTGCTTGGATTACAGGTTAAACGGAATCGGCTCCAACAGCTGCGGACCGGAGGTGGCGGCTCCCTATCGTTTTGATGAGACAGAGATCCATTTTCAGTTTAAACTGGTGCCATTTGTGAAAGGATGAACGCCTGCCCCTTTGGGGTGCGTGCCGTTACCTTCGACCTGGCAGGTGCCCCTTTAGGGGGCGTGTGCCATTACATTCGGAAAAAGGAGATTTTTTATGGGAGAGAAGACATATTTAAAGTGGTATAACAAAGTGGGATACGGTTCAGGGGATATTGCCGGCAATGTGGTTTATGCGTTTTTGTCATCTTTTGTCATGATCTATTTGACCAATACCATCGGTCTGTCGGCAGGGATTGTCGGCACACTGATTGCGGTTTCAAAATTGTTTGACGGTTTTACGGATATTTTCTTTGGGGCCATGATCGACAAGACTCACTCCAGGCTGGGGAAGGCTAGGCCGTGGATGCTTTACGGCTATATCGGCTGCGGGGTTACGCTGGCGGCTATCTTTGCGGTTCCTACCAGCTGGGGCACCACGGCCCAGTATATCTGGTTTTTTATCGCATATACACTGTTAAACGGCGTGTTTTACACGGCCAACAATATTGCCTATTCGGCCCTTACCTCGCTTGTAACCAAAAACAGCAAGGAACGGGTTCAGATGGGATCCTACCGGTTTATTTTTGCATTTGCTACCAGTCTGCTGATTCAGTCAATTACCATTGGATTTGTGGCCAGGTGCGGAGGCGGAGCGGCTGGCTGGAGGACCGTGGCTGTCATCTATGCGGTCATCGGCCTCGTTGTCAATACCATTTCCGCCCTTTCCGTGAAGGAGCTTTCCGAGGAGGAACTGAATGAAGGGGAAGGAAAGAAAACGGAGGAAGAGAAGTATGGGCTGGCGGAGGCTTTTAAGCTTCTGGTGTCCAACAAATTTTACCTGATGATCTGCGGTGTGTATATCCTGCAGCAGCTGTACGGGGCAATGATCAATTCCGGTATCTATTACATGACTTATGTTTTAAAAAATGAGAATCTCTACGGCGTTTTTTCGTGGGCCGTTAATATTCCTCTGATAATCGCCTTGATTTTTACGCCTACACTGGTAGGAAAGTGGAACGGGATGTACAAGCTGAATTTGAGAGGCTATATCATAGCCGTAATCGGCAGGGGACTTGTGGTGGTTGCCGGATATCTGGGAAGCGTACCTCTGATGCTGCTTTTTACAGCCATTGCAGCTCTGGGACAAGGACCATGGCAGGGGGACATGAACGCGGTGATCGCTTCTTGTTCCGAATATACGTTTTTGACAAAGGGAAAAAGGGTGGACGGAACCATGTACTCCTGTACCTCCCTGGGAGTAAAGCTGGGCGGCGGCCTGGGCACGGCTATTGCAGGATGGCTGCTGGAGATCAGTAAATTTGACGGCAAGCTGGCAGTTCAGCCGGATTCCTGCATCGACATGCTTCATGTGATGTATCTGTGGCTTCCGCTGGTGATCGATGTGGTGATTATGGTGGTCCTTTCCCGAATGAACGTGGAGGAGACCAATGGGAAGATTAAGGCGGAAAAGAGGAAAATAGAAGGGAACTATTCGGCATAGGATTTTTCGATATAGCCAAGCTTCTGCCTGAAATACCATTGTGTTTGGGAGGTGTGTGTGATACAATTTAAGTCAATTCGTGATTTGCAAGGAGGATGGAAATGGGAGAGTTGGCTAAATTGCCTAACATAGGGAAAGTGGTAGAAGAGCAGTTAAATCAGGTAGGGATTTTTACGGAGAAGGATTTGAAGGCAGAGGGTTCCAAGAATGCATGGCTGAAGATTCAAGGGATTGATGAATCAGCCTGCATTCACAGGCTGCTGGCGTTGGAGGGCGCGGTGCGAGGGGTGAAAAAGACGGCGCTGCCAGATGAGGTAAAGATGGATTTAAAAGAGTTTTATCAGTGGCACAAGAAATGAACCGGCTGGCGGATAACAGGATTTTAGGAAATATGGAGAAAAAATCATGGATATTCAGGGATTTATCGTATTTTGTATGGAGCTGGCCGGGACCATTGCCTTCGCAGCGTCCGGAGCTATGGTGGGGATAAACTGTGGAATGGATGTGTTTGGAGTGTGCGTGCTGGGAGTTGTTACTGCAGTAGGGGGAGGGATGACCAGAGATGTGATTCTTGGCAATGTGCCTGGGGCTCTGATACGTCCGGTGTATGTATCGGTTGCCATAGGAGCTTCCCTTCTGGTATTTTCTGTGCTGTACTTTAAGAGAAATATTCTGCAGGGAAAAGTGGGGGTCCTGTATGACAAGGCGATGCTGGTTATGGATTCGGTAGGCCTTGGTATCTTTACGGTGGTGGGTGTCACCACGGGAATCAGCAACGGATATTTGGGGAATACCTTTCTTCTTACGTTTCTGGGAACCTTGACCGGGGTAGGAGGCGGTCTTTTGCGGGATATGATGGCTGGTGTGCCGCCTTATATTTTTGTAAAGCATATTTATGCCTGTGCTTCGGTGGCAGGAGCCATCAGCTGTGTGTGGATCTACCGGGGATTTGGGCAGATCCCGGCTATGGTTGTGTCTTCCATACTGGTGGTAGTGATTCGGTTTCTGGCAGCTCATTACCGTTGGAATCTGCCTAGTACTGCTTTGCGGAAATAACGGTGAAGAGTCATGCGTGAAGTGAGGCGGCTGCCGGAGAAATGAGGAAACTAATTTTTATAATCCGAAGGGCGCTTGCCGGTCACCTTATAGAAGGCATTGGAAAAATGGTTGGGGCTGGAAAATCCCAGCTCTCTTGCCACTTGAGTGACGGTCATGCTTTTCTTTCTCAGCAGTCTGGCGGCATACTCCATTTTACAGTTTAAGATGTATTCCTTGGGGGAGATGCCAAGTTTGGAGGAAAAAATTTTATAGAGGCAGCTTTCGCTGACGCCGCAGGTGTGGCTTACCTGGGAGATTCGTAAAGGTTCCCGGATATTGGCGGCAATATAACTGGTGGCTTTATTGAGAAGGAGGTTTTCCCCGGAGGCATGGGCAGGGGAGAGCCTCTGATTTTTCAGGAAATCTTTTCTTCGAAGCAGTTCCATTACGAGAAGCATAAGGTAACTGTGAATCTTATGGTAGTATCCGGGACGCTTGTTCTCATATTCTTCGGCTATGGTATGAAAATAGAATTCGATGGGGGATTCCAGGGCATGGAAGACCCGGATTTTCAGGGAGGTCTCCATCATACGGATGAAGTTCTGCTCTTCATAGTGTGGCAGAACTTCAAAATACAGATAGAGAAATTCCGGAAGCCTGTCGCGCTCTACGGTGGCGGCGCTATAGACCGTATTGGGGGGAGTGTAAAGCACATCCCCCTTTTCCAGTATTATGGAGGAACCGTGTATCTCATAGCAGATGGAGGTGCCGGTGATATAGATGATCCGGTGATAGGGCAGTGTGGTATTGCTGACAGAATGAGTTTTCTGGGAAATGAAGTGTCCGAAGGATACTAAAGACAACTGATATGTTTTTAGTTCGCTGGACAGGGGATCCTCCGGGATGAAAGGAAGATGGTTGAAGTAGCTGTTATGAAACATATAATATTCCTCCTGAATCTACCTTCTCTTATCGAATTTGATAGAATTTATACGGAAAAGTGTATGTTTTTATCTTACGGGAAAGTTATAATAAAAGCAACAAAAAAAATAAAAAGATTCACAAAAACAGGGAGGAAATTTTTGTATGAGGAAACGTGTTACAGCACTTTTTTTGGCAGCTATGGTAGTTCTTTCCGGATGCTCGTCAGGAAACAAAAACCAGGACGGCACCAGCCAGGCAGAGACTTCTCAGGCGCAGCAGAAGGAAACATCCGGTGCGGAGACGGAAGAAGAGACGGAAAAGGAGACGAAAGCTGAGGATGACCAGGCTGACTATGATGAGGTGAAGGAAGCAGACGTGATTATTGTGGGGGCCGGCGGAGCCGGTTTATCGGCTGCCATTGCAGCTGCAGATGAAGGTGCGGAAAGCATTCTTGTGGTAGAGAAGCTGGGGAAAACGGGAGGATCCCTAAATTTCACCAGCGGTTCCATGTCCGGTGCGGAGACCGTCATCCAGGAACTGGACGGAATTGAGGATACAAAGGAGTCCTATATAGAGGATATTATGTCCAATGGAGCAGGACTTGGCAATCGGGAACTGATCGAGATTTTTGTGGAGGAGGATGTGGCTGCCATTGAGTGGCTGTGGGATCATGGTCTCAGCCAGTACACATTTTCCGAACAGAACGGGTTAAAGAGCGTGTTTGCTCCGGAGCATCAGCTGTATTCTGTTCCCAGGACTTACAAGCCCAAGGCAAAGGACCCTGCCAACTATAAATCGGCTGTCCATGAGATTCTGGATAAAGAGATTGCCGGATATGACAACATCACCATTGATTATTACACGGAGGTGACAGAACTTCTGGGCAATGAGAAAGGACAGGTGCTGACAGCGGTGGGATATAACAGCGACACCAAAAAGACCGTGTGTTATCAGGCGAAAAAGGGTATCATCATGGCTACCGGCGGCTACTCCGGCAATCCTGAAATGATGGGTAAGTTTGCAAAACATGGTGACAGCTATCTGGTAGGAGGCGCAGACAGTGCGGACGGTAAGGGAATCCGTTTGATGCAGACCGTTGGTGCGGCCGTGGATAAAGAGAAACTGTCTTATATTCCTACCTTCCCTATGGGGCTGGAGTTCAGCGAGGGCAAGGGGGCTATCGGCGACGTATACATGTGGAAAGCCGGAGGCATCTATGTGAATCAGGAGGGGAAACGGTTCATCAACGAGACGTTGGATGAGGTGGTTCCAAGAGAGACTGCGTTGGAAGAACAGACGGATGCGGTTCAGTATAACATTTTTACGGATAAAATCATTGAGGATTTAAAAGCAGCCAATGCCGCTTTTATGTGGGACTACTACTATGAACCGGAAGAGGGGATGGGCCATAAGCTGATTCAGTCTGCGGATTCTCTGGAGGAGCTGGCACAGCTCATCGGTGTTCCGGCGGATGCCCTCTGTGAAACAGTAGAGACATATAATGCTGCCGTGGAGGAGGGAAAGACGGATGAGTTCGGCCGTGATTTCAGCGGAACACCTACGGCTTACAGCGTGGCGGTGAACAAGATTGAGGGAGACAAGTATTATGCGGTTCCCATAAAGGCCCTGGTGGTAATGACTCTGGGCGGCGTTACGGTGAACCATGATATGCAGGTAGTGGATGAAAATGGAGACCCTATTCCTGGTTTGTATGCGGCAGGCGAGGTGGTAGGCGGCATCTGGGGAAAATATGTTTCCGGCGGTACGGGAGTTATGGGACCCGTGGTGTTCGGGCGGATTTCAGGCCGAAACGTGATGAATCTGGACCTGGCGGAGGGAGAGCCGGTGAGAGAAGCGTCGTTTATACTGGATCAGGTGCTGTTTGAGAAGGAAGAGGTTTCGGGAGAAGGCTATGATATGAGCGGTATCCAGGACGGCACCTATGAGGCTGAGGTAGATGGTCAAAGCGGTATCATGAAGGTGCAGGTGGTTGTGACGGATGGTAAGATTGCGGAAGTGACCGTGTTGGAAAATCATGAGACGGAAAATATTGCAGGGCCTGCCCTTGAAAAAGTTCCGGCGGCAATGGTGGAACAGAACAGTCCGGAGGTTGACGGAGTGACAGGGGCTACTCTGACCAGCGAAAGGATACGGGAGGCAGTGAGACAATGCCTTGACCAGGGAAAACCATGAGGAAATGTTTGACGGCAGGATGAAGAAAGAGGCACCATATGGAAGAAAGTCATGTTTTGCATCTGCAAGAACAATACCAAAAATTCAGCGATTTTTATTTCTGTTGTTGCGGCCATGCCCAGTGTAAGCCGCTTCACAGTTATGGTCCGGCGGTTCGGTCCAATTACCTGCTTTGCTATATTCTGGATGGGCGGGGAAGGTACCAGGCAGATGGGAGGGAATATCTGTTAGGCAAAGGGGAAGGGTTTCTTGTGGAGCCTGGCACACAGGTCTTTTATCAGGCAAGCGGGGATGAGCCCTGGACCTATCTGTGGATTGGATTTGACGGTACCAGATGCAGGACATGCCTGAGTGCTCTCGGGCTGGGAGGCAGTCAGCTGACTTTTCGGTATGAAAATGGGGAGGAACTGTCAGGAATTGTTGAGGAGATGCTTTGCCATAACAAGTCGGATCATGCCAGTGTGTTTCTTCTTCAGTCTCTGCTGTGCAGGTTTTTTGCCTGCCTGGCAGGTGGGATGGTAAGAAATGCGGAGACCAGCCTGTCCAGGTCGGAGAGGGAAAATCTGTATGTTCATCAGGCTCTGGAATATATAAGGAATAACTATGCCGATGGGGTGACGGTGGCGGATGTGGCTGAGTATGTGGCGTTAAACAGAAGTTATCTGTTTACCTTGTTTAAGAGAGTGCTGGGGATGTCGCCCCAGGAGTATCTGGTACGGTTTCGTTTGACCTGTGCAAAAGAGCAACTGATCATGACCAACGGGTCTGTGGCGAATATTGCATGCAGCTGTGGCTATCAGGATCCGCAGGTGTTTTCTAAGGCCTTTAAGCAGGAGTTTGGGATTACACCGGTGAAATATCGGAAGGGAAAACGGGAGGCAGTATGATTGCTGCCGATAGGTTTAAGCGGCTGCAAGAGAAATTGGTCTTGCAGCCTTACCAAGGATGTCTTGAATTCCTCTCCCGATCCTTCTGCACTCTGTTACGGCAAATATTCTTTTTGCCATTCATCAATCTGGCAGCTGTGAATTTTCGTCTTCTTATCGTATCCAATCCCGACTAAAAGCAAATTTCCTTCATAGTCCTCCAAAGCCTTTGGATAATGTTTCTCTTTTATCTGTTGGGTAGCGCTCCAGGCGGAATGGCCGTATTTCAGTTCGACTACCATCGCCGGTTTGTCCGAATGCTTTCGTGGGAGAAATACCAGATCCGCGTAGCCATTGCCGGATGGAAGTTCCCGAATCAGGGTATATTCATTGACGGCATTGTAATATGCCAG
>CAYWRB010000107.1:2385-8228 GCA_964460025.1 uncultured Hungatella sp. | reverse complement strand
GCGTGTCTTCTTCCTCCATTGCAGGGCTTCCGCCCTTCCAGCTGTGCAAGTTCAATCTGACGGCCATTCTTGTAATGGCGCCTATCGCCCTGGCAACCATGATGGAGCATATCGGTGATATCTCCGCTATCTCCGCAACAGTAGGAGAAAATTTCATTGAAGACCCTGGTCTCCACCGCACATTAATCGGCGACGGCCTGGCAACCTCTCTGTCTGCGCTGTTCGGCGGCCCGGCCAACACGACATACGGTGAGAATACGGGCGTGCTGGAGTTAAGCGGCGTCTATGACCCCAAGGTCATCCGTCTGGCCGCTCTGTATGCCATCATACTCAGTTTCATTCCTAAGATGGCTGCTGTCATCGGGTCCCTTCCTTCCGCCATCATCGGAGGGGTCAGCTTCATTCTATATGGAATGATTTCCGCCATCGGCGTGAGAAACATTGTGGAGAATAAGGTAGATTTTACGAAATCCAGAAACCTGATTATTGCGGCTGTGATTCTTGTATGCGGCCTGGGCTTTTCCGGCGGGCTTACCTTCACGGTGGGAGGCACCTCCATCACCTTAACGGCCCTGGCTATCGCAGCGCTGGCAGGCATCATTTTAAATGCAATCCTGCCCGGCAATGACTATACCTTTGGTGAGAATCCTCATGGCGACATCAACCGGGGAGTCAGCTTCAATCCGCAGCCTGAGAAAAAGAAATAATTATGAGATGTGCGGCCAATCCGTAGCAGGAGCGGCCGCACATCAGCTTAACTTTCTAAAACCATCAAGACATCTACCAGTATATTTTTGAACTGTTCAGACCGCAGCATATCTTCAGTAATCTCAACAGGCGTATCCTTCGACTCACCATTCTCATCAATATCCATGTAGGTTTTTCCGCTCATCTCATATATCAGGCAGGGAAGGACATCCTCCATAGTCAAAGCATCCTGCTGTTCCCTAGACATACGATGGGACAATACGATTTGGCCGATCCACTTGCAAGCCACATCGCCATAGTCCATTTGAGAGTTCACATCCGGAAGGAAACTGATATCACTCACATATAGATGGCCGTCCTGAGGCACTTCCCGCATCACCGGCCCCTCTACAAGATGCTGCTCGCAATATTCCTGCAGTATTCTTGTTCGATCCTCAAAGCATACTCCGTGTAATGCAGAAAAAAACTCCGTCAGCCTTCCGGCCTCCCTTTCATGGGGAAACTGCATTCTGAGCATATCAAAATGTGTATGAACCGCATTGAGAATACCTGCCGGCCGATTGTAGGACACATGGCAGGCAATCCGGGAGATGTCGGCAAAAAACGCGCCGCATGCCGATGCAACATCGCTTCTGTCCGCATAGTTATCGGCCTCTGTGAACATCCGCTCTAAAACACTCTTTTTCTGTGCTAACGCTTTTAAGCTCTGCAGTTGGAGGCAGGCCTGCTCATAAGGGGTCAATGCCATGGCCTCCTCCCTGATACCGCCGACCTTTGCCAGTACCTTAAAAAGGCCTTTTGTGAAAAAATTTCCTGCCTTGTTGATGTGTTCACGGCAAAATGCTTCAAAGGCTTCCATAGGATATCCCAAAATAGTGCCTCTGTTTTGCTGATAGCTTGGCAAAGCCTCTCCAAAGTTGGGCGATCCGCCCAGTTCCTCTTTATGTCTTACGATTTCCTCAAGCAGTTCGTCAATAAGCCTGGTATCTTCGTTTTCTTCAGGTTCAAAATCACTGGATTTATGATTTTGCAAAATTTCCAGCTGTCTGTCAGTCCTCTCTTCCTGTTCCCGGGAGACGGTTTCCTGCTGCTGCTCCTGCACCTGATTTTCCCTTAAGAATTCTTCAGCCTGCTGTTCATTCACCCGCACCAGCCGGGCAGAAAAAACCCTGGGGCTTAAAAGGTCTATGTCCTCCCGCTTTAAAAGCTTCAGGCTTCTGTCCATCAGAGCCTGTGCTTCCTTTTTGGAAAGTTCGGGTTTCTCCAGCTGCCTGTCAACTTCCTGGCTGTAGCCGTCGGAATACGCTTCTCTAAGGTACTGCACCGACAGGATGCTGTCAATTTTATTTTCTACATCCTGATAGGATTTAACCAGAGCCTCTATTTGGGTTTCAGTCAGCTCCCGGTCTGACATTGCTTTTTCCAGAATGACCTCCATATGACGCAGATATTTCAGTCTTGTACGCAGGTATCTTGGATTGTTTTCCTTATATCCGTTGGCTTTCAGCGATTCCAGTTCCGCCTGCTCCATATATTTTGTCATTTCAATATCATAAGGAAGGGCGGATAATCCCTGCCGCTGTTCCATTTTCACCTGAAGCTTTTTCGCCTTGTCTGTCAATGTCATAGCTTCTTTGGCGGATTTCTTCCTGGCCTTTTTGTCAAAGTGCCCTACATTTTCATAGCGGCCGCTTTCCTGCTGTGCAGGGGTCAGCTGTGCAGGCCTGCCGCTGCCGCGGATTTGGTTCAGGGTTTCCAGCTGCTGATTCAGATTTTCCAGAAACGGTTCATACCTGCCTGTGTCATTTGTCAGATGTTCATAGGCCTGACGATCCATTTTCCAGATGGGAGTCTTATTCTGTTCCTGCTCTCTCTGCAGCTCTGACCGCTGTTGTCTTAATGTCAGTTCTTCATAGGTATTCATTTGCCGTCCCTCCAAGCACCCAATCGGCACGAATCCTGTCGATGTGCGAGACCCCTTTAGGAAATATCTGACGCACCAATCTTCGAACCCGCTCCTCCTGGGCAAAAATTTCTAAATCGCAATCCTTGTATTCCCTTTCTATCACCACAGCCGCAGATTTCATCAGCCGCATTAAATCCTCTCCTGCTGCTTTGCCCTGACAGGTATACAGAAAAGATAATTCTATTTTTTTGGGGCCGGTTCGCGTGAAAAATACGGCGGACCGGATTCCCTCAGGCGTCTGGCAGGAAAAACACATGTCCCGGCAAAAGTCCCGGTCAGGAATGCCGTTTAACATTTCCTGATCCTCCCTGTCCAAATTACACAAAAATTGATTCCTTGCCTGGGCATCCAGCTCCCAAAATAAGTCCGCACAGACTTTCCCACTACACAGTTTCTGATAATAGACGGAATCTGCCCTGCATACAGGCGGGATATGATAGACCCGAGAATCCAAAGAGGTCACCACCTCCCGGCGGTAAAAAAGCAGCCTGTAAAAGTCTTCCTGCTCCTCTGTGCGGCTAAACACTGCCGTTATGGGCATTGGCTGACTCATCATCCGTGTTGACGCAGATAAGTCGTCAAGCAGCTGTGATGCAACTCCCTGTTTTCTATAGGCAGCGGCTGTCTCCATATGCAGTACGCGCAACCGTATCCCTTCTTTCTCCAGCCATATAACACCACACGCCTGCCCCTCTTTTGTTGCCGCGCCGATGAGAAACGTATTTTTCTTTTGAGTTTCATAATTAGAAGGCAAAAGAGATAAAAAAAATTCCTCATCATCCGGTTTTACCAAAAATGTTGAATACACATTCATAACTTGTACCTCATATTCTTTACCTTTCTTGCTTTGGTTTATAGAAACAAGTATCAAAAAGCCCGGCGCTTCATCCCCGGTATCAGGCTGGTTTTCCATCAGGAGAAGGAGTTGCATCCATAAAATATATCCGCATTTTCATATTGATTGGCGGCATTTCCTGTAAATATCAGTTGAATGGTGTTGTTCCCTTTCTTAAGGAATGTTCCTATCTCAAATCTGTGGGGATTCATGAAACTGACGCCTGCCGGCTGGCCGTTGCAGAGGCACTCCGCCATTTCCTCCCCCGTAACCTCAAACATTTCTGTTCCTGAAATTTCCTCTGCCTCGAAAGAATATTGGTATTCCGCCTTGTTATGTTCCTTCTTTTGCAGGGTAAACCGCTGATTCCAGTTTGGAATCCTGTCTCTTATCATCCCGGCCAGATTGTGGGAGCTTTCCGTGAAATTTTCCTGGATGCTTTCATCAGCTCCGTTATGAATAATCAGAAGCATTTCGCAGGGCTCTAATTCTGCCTCCATCCATGCACCGTTCTCCTGACCGTTCGCAGGTACCGGATAAAAAGCCCCCTTCCACAAATCCATGGCCAGTAAGGAGGCCCCGCCAGGGAACCAAATCCTGGTGCGTATCTTCTCGTTTCCCTCATTGGAAAGCAAATGCATCCGGATTTTACCCTTCCGTATCACAGCGGCTCGGAGAGAAGGGCATGGTTCAGAGGTTTTCACAGTCCGAAGGTGCTGGAAATGCTCTTTTAAAAGCTCCTTCTCGTCATGAACCACCTTAACCCCCGGCAGACTCTCGTCATAATCTTTTTCCAGCACATTGAGAACAACCTCATAGCCATATTCGCGGATGCGCAAAGCCTGTTCTTCTGTGCGGCAATCTTTCAGAAGGCTTACCGGAAGGTAGTTAAATTCTATCTGGTTTTCGTATAAGGCAGCCGTTTCCCGGAAAGGAATCCGGTTGTTGTCGCACAGCACGGCTATCTTCGCTCCGTTTACGGAATCGGTCATCAGCCAGGAAATCCTTTTTATGTAGTCGGAGAACCGTCTGTAATGATTCCACCAGATATTGTTGGGCCCTACATCCGGCGGCCTCTCCTCTTTGCGCTGTCCTTCTACACTGTAATAAAACGCGTGAGGGATAAACAGATTGACTCCCCGGATTCCCAGCCAGTTTATATACCATTTCATATCCATCCCTGTAAAATACCAGGGAATCTGATGGCGGCAGCAGACACCGAAACATTCATTGGCATTTCTTTTGCGTCCCAAATGTCTGGCAATGTCTGCAGGCAGTTTGGCCTGAACACTGTCCGGCTCCAAAAGCCCTCCTGTCTCAGGGGAAACTCTCCGCATGATAAGATCCTGTCCCGGCACGTGGAAATATAGTTCTTCCTCCACATCATCGCTTTCTGCCGGGTGCCCCATAAGCCAGATGCCGTGTTCCTCACACCACCGATGCAGAGCGCCGTAAAAGGTTTCCCTCAGATGTCTTTTTATCAGCTTATGGTAAATATTCGTGGTGGCATTTTCCTGGCCTGTAAACAGCCCTTCCAGTTCCTGTAAACTGCCGCCTGCCTCTGTAATCTCTTGTTCCATTCCGTCCGCCCATTCCCGGAAATGTTCTGCATTTCTTCCCAAGGCGCAGGGCTCGTCCGTGAAAAAGCCGATAATCGTAGTTCCAAAATATGGTTTCAGTTCCTCATAATAACGGTCATGCGTAAGGTGAATGAACTGTGCTACCGCCGCCGGATTTAGGATGTCGGCTGCTGCCGGCGCTTTCGCCTCGCCGTCATCCTCCCCAAAATGAATGCCCCGTATGGTTCCTTTTGTCTTTCTCTTTACCAGATATCTGCCTCCGGTCAGCAAAGTGATGACAGGATCTGTTCCTGCCTCGTCCGTGATGATAATCCCCTGGGCTGCATATTCCGGATTGGCCTCCACCACCATGCCGTGGGCCGAGCCGGAAGGGTACATTCCCTCGTCGTAAAGGACTATTTTCATGCCAAGCCCGGCGGCTGTTTCCACCACGTACCGTACCGCATCAAAATAAGCTTTTGACAGATAGGGAATCTCCTCAGGGATGCCAATCCGCGGATGTAGCACCAGGGCGTTCACACCTTTGTCTGTAAAATCTTCCAGCTGTTGTTTTATGATTTTCCTATCTGGCTTGTCATTGAAAAACCAGAAAGGAATGGGGGTAAATTCCTCCTGTGGGTTTTGCAGATAACCCAGTAACTGCTGTATGTCCATATTTCATACCGCCTTTGCCATTTTCTATTTAGGTGCTGCTGTTTTATCCTATTTTAACACCTGCCATAGGCTCCAGGTCAATATAAAATTTTATAGAAAA
>CAYWRB010000107.1:0-2285 GCA_964460025.1 uncultured Hungatella sp. | reverse complement strand
TCGAGGTTTTTGCCCCCCATTCAATACCGCCGATACAGGCGAAATTTTAATCGCATCATCATTTTACATCATCATTTTATATAGTACACATCAAGATCCTCGTTTTTATCTGCGCCTCCTTCATACAGTGTTGTACACGCCGCATCAAGATATAAATCCCCAGAGTTCTCCGGAGGTAGAAACACCTGTACATTATTCCCTTTTGAAACAGTCTGTGTATAGACTTTCTCCTGTTCCTTCCCCGGATTCTCCGTAAGGGTCACCGTCCGCATATCGCCTTCAAATACAGCGCTGTGAATCTGTTCATCCACAGAATATGTCTCAGGATCTGCTACCCGTTCACATCTATACAGTTCTACCTTTTCTCCGTCCGGCAGCACAGCATAAAAATATGACTTGGTTATTTCATAGCTTTCCGCATCTATTTCATATTTGTAGGCAAGACTTTCAACAGCCCCGTCCTCATACAAATACACGGCTGCTATTTGATCCACAAAGGATTTATCAACGATGCTGGTAGAAAGTTCTATGACACCATCCTTTTCTTCCCGGTTCACAATGGTTTCCCATTTGTCAAATTCATAACCGGGCAGATCCAGATGATACGCCTGTCTAAACGGTTCGTAGGAGCCGTCCGTAAACAGGGCATGATAAACTGTCTTCTCCTCATTGTCAAAGCCGTAAACATCCCCTTGCTCATCAATCGCTATGTAATAATCACTTTCCACCACAGTACGCTCGGAATCCGCATAGTTATATTGGCTGACAACAATACCGTCCCCATATGAAAAAGCAGAAATAAACGCTGCTTTTTCGTATTTCTGCAGCAGAGCCTCCCCCCTGTTCGCAGCTTCCAGCTTTTCCAAGAAATCTGTTTCCGTGTCCTGTGTGTTCTGCGTGTCCTGTATGTCCTGTGCGGCCTGCGTCTCCTGTGTTTCCTGTATCTCCTGTGTGTCCATCCTGCCCACATTTTCCTCTCCCTGCTTTCCGCATGCGGCAAGCAGGCTCACACACATGGCCCCAAACAAAACTGCATACTTTCTTTTCATTTTATTTTCCTCCACCTTTACAATCTTTGTGCTTTCTGCTTATTCAGGACAGCGCTTTGAACATCCTCTGCTGTGGATATTCATCATCAACAATACTAAAAAGCAGATGTCGCCACCTATTCCGACGGCATCATCTTGATAATTCTTCCCGCGAATTCATCGAAATTCTGGGTCTGCAGGATAACTTTCCCCGGCCCGGTAAGCTTTGTTAAGAACAATCCCTCGCCGCCTAAGAATATATTTTTCAGTCCCTTTATCGTTTCAATCTCATACTGCACAGACTTTTCAAAAGCAACCACATTTCCCGTGTCAACCTTAATGACTTCGCCGGGCGATAGATTCTTCTCCACCATATCTCCGTCAACCTCAAGAAACAACATACCTGTTCCGCTGATATCCTGCAGGATAAAACCTTCTCCACCGAATAATCCTGCCGAAAGCTTCTTAGTAAACGTCACGTTTAAATTCACTGTCTCCTGGGCACACAGAAAGGCTCCCTTCTGGCAAACCAGTCCGCCGCTCGCCCCCACATCGAAGGGAAATATCTCGCCCGCTACTGTGGAAGCAAATGCAATCATACTGCCTGCACGCTCCGCCTTATAAGTCGCCATAAAAAGCGATTCTCCCGAAAACATTCTTCCGATACTCTTGCCAAGGCCGCCTTTCATATTGGAATTCATTGAGATTCCTTCAGACATCCATGCCATACCGCCCGACTGCGTATACATAGATTCTCCCGGCGCGTCAAAAAATACCTCTACTGCCGGCATCGTGTTTCCAACAATTTTGTACTTCATATTCGTTTCCTCCTTTTATTGATATCTTTTTTCAGCAATTTATCAGTTTCCGCCTTTTATCTCATATTGGACAATCGGCGAGTAGAACGCATCTCCTCGTACGTCATACATGGTGAAAGTGGCAAGGTACTTTCTGCTTAAGTTCCTTTCCACCTTCCCCGCTGCGGCAAGGGCATCTTATTTACCATACGGATGGCGGCAGACAGAAGTGTCAGCTTTATGATCTCTGCTGCCCTGCCGTTGCCCGGTGTCCCCTTTAAAAAGGCAAAGGCCGCCAGTACAATCAAAAAGCTGCTCGCCACCGAATATTTCCGAATTTTTTCACGCATAACGTATTTCTCCTTGATATAAATCGTCTTCTGTCTTAACTCTATGTATCGGCACATCCTCACATTCATTATCAACAATACTAAAAAACTGAATGAAGTAACAAGAGGGC
>CAYWRB010000106.1:0-8233 GCA_964460025.1 uncultured Hungatella sp. | reverse complement strand
ATGGTCTCCAGCTCCGCAATGGTCTCGGAAATATCCTGCCCCTCCAGACAGGCCAGCTTTAAAAAGCTGTCTAAAAACATGATCTCCAGGTCATGATCCTGGGAAATAATTCCGCAAACAAATCCAATAAACCCCGAACTATCGGTAATATCAAATCCCTTTACATTAATCAGTCGAATCTTATTATTCAATTCATACATATGCTTGGAACTTTTATCCAGATAAACAATGGACCCCTCAGCCTCTTTAATCACCGCATTCGCTTTGTCCAACAGATGTTTTGTCTTTCCTTTTCCCTTTTTTCCAGCTATAATCTGCACCATAATTACATGCCCTCCTTGAGTTTATTGGTTTTGTATGAAAAGTCCATTCGTTTTTCTTTAATTATAGTATAAATAAATAGAAAAGGCAATCACTAATCGACAATTTTAGTAATTATCTTTGTCATGTTATCATATAGGCCCGGCCTGCTGGGCGCTTTTAAAACCACGGAAATATATTCCTTGTTCTCCTGATCCCTGGATGCCATAATGAGACAATACCCTGCTGCCTGGGTAGTTCCTGTCTTGCCGGAAAAAACAACAAGCCCCTCCGGCGTCTCCCTCTGGCCTACCATGTACCAGTTGCCGCCCTCCCATGTCTTGGTCACCGGATTGCCGTTGCCATCCACATAGTTGGCCGTATAAGCCGTGGACCGGGTCACATCCCGAAACTTCTGATATTTCAAAGCCTCATTGAAAATCAGATACAGATCATAGGCCGTAAGATAATGATTCTCATCCGTCAGTCCATGGGGATTGGTAAAATGACAGCCTGTGGCTCCCAGCGTCTTCGCCTCCTCGTTCATCATATCGGCAAAGGCCTCTATACTTCCTGCCATATGGATCGCGATAGCCGCCCCCGCATCATTGCCGGAGGGCAGCATAAGACCATACAGAAGCTGCTCCAGAGTCAGAACATCCCCGGGATGCAAATCTGCCAAGGTAGCTCCCGCCTCCGATATCATGGCTTCCTCCGTCACTGTGACGGAATCAGACAGATTCCCATATTTCACTGCCAAAAGAATAGTCATAACCTTTGTGGTACTGGCCGGATGCAGCCTCTCAAACGCATTCTTGCTGTAGAGAACCTGCTTTCCTGATATATCAAAAAGCGCTGCCGCCTCCGAGGTGGTATCTTCCGGTGCAAAAATGCTCTCATCGCTTACCACACACAGATCAGACGCAAACAGCGCCTCGTGTTCCCTCTTACTTTCCTCCAATTCTATGGGAAAACTTCGTTCCTCAAAAGAATATGGATTTTCCAGCTGGGATGCCCTTCCACTGCAGCCCCACAACAGGAGGCTGGCAGCCAGACAGCCCGCTGCTTTCATCACCCTTATTTGTACATCTCGCGCCATTCCAGATCTCCACGTTCCATTGCCTTTATAAGCAGCTCCGCCGTAGCCAGGTTGGTGGCAACCGGTATATTGTGCACATCACACACACGGATAATGCTGCTTCCGTCCGGCTCTGTCCGCTTGGGAGAAACCGGCTCCCTTAAGAAAATCACCAGATCCAGCTGGTCCTGTTCAATGTCCGTACACATCTGCTGTTCTCCACCCAAATGGCCGGATAAATATTTACGAATATTTAAATTTGTAACTTCCTCGATTAACCTTCCCGTTGTACCTGTGGCATAAAGTGAATTCTTGCTTAAGATTCCCCGATAGGCGATACAGAAATTCTGCATCAGCTTCTTTTTGGAATCGTGGGCAATTAAACCAACGTTCATTTGTCTTCCCCCTTCATTCGTTGTTGTTTTTACGTTGTAGTCCTACATTTAATACCACTCCCATGCCTAGATAAATGCTCAGCAGGGAACTGACGCCATAACTGACAAAAGGTAACGGCAGACCCGTATTGGGAAATATAGCTGTTGCAACCGCGATGTTTGCAAAACTCTGGAATGCCAAAAGAGTTGCCATGCCTACACAGATAAGCCTTCCTGCCATATCCTTTGCCCGGTAAGCCATTAACAGGCATTCATATATCAAAAGAAGAAACAGCGCCAGTACTATCATGGAACCTACGAACCCCATCTCCTCTCCGATTATGGCAAATATAAAATCTGTCTGTTCCTCCGAAAGAAAATTCCCGTTCTTTACGGAGGCAATCTCCGTGTTGTTTAATCCTTTACCCCATAGCTGGCCTGAGCCAATCGCCATAATCGAATTCTCCTGCTGCCAGTATGCCTCCGCATACTTCTGAGGGTTGATCCAGGCAAGAATCCTTGTGGCCTGATACCCCCGCAGGAACCCAATCATCTCATACTGAAGCAGATAGATCAGCAGCACCGCACCGGGAACCACTACCGCCAACACTCCCAGGATCCATTTGTAGCTGACTCCCGAACAAAATACGATGGAGGCAATGATCACGGTTGTCACCAAAGTGGTAGACAAATTAGGCTGCTCCAGTATCATAACTGCGGGAACCGCAAATAAAAGGGCAGCGATCCCCAATGTGGAAACCTTGTTTATCTTTTCCTGATATTTGTGAAAATACCAGGAAAAGAATAAAATCAAACCAATCTTTACAAACTCTGCAGGCTGAATCTGTCCGATCACCGGCAGCACCAGCCAACGTGTAGCATTGTTACGTCTAATTCCCATAAACAGCACTGCGGCCAGAAGTCCCAGACATCCCCCGTATATTGCAAGGCTCATGGAAAGCAGTCTGCTGTAATCAATCAAAGACAGACCAACAGCCAGGGCAAGTCCCACACCAATTCCCATAATCTGTTTGTTAATCATAGAACTGTCCTGGTTGGTTGCACTGCCGATGGCCAGAAGCCCGATTCCGCTTAACATGAGCATATACAGCAGTATCCGAAAATTATATCTTCGAAAATTATAATCTAAAAAAATCATGAACATATCCCCTTATAATTCAGGCTGTGTATCGGTATGTATGCATAAAGGGCTGGTATTGTATCTTCAGAGCCGCTAAAGGAAGTCTTTCGGATTCCCACCTCCATTTTCCCTGGATCTACTTCTAAGTACTTTGATATGGAACGACATATATCACTCTTAAGCATCTCTAAAAGTTCCGGAGAACATCCCGTCTTGTCCACTATCAAGAGAAGCTTAAGTCGCTTACGGGCCACCTCTCCTGATCGTCTCTTGCGCAGATCAACAATCCGGTCCATGATACCCCTCCTACGCCCGTTTTAAAAAACCGGTCAGTTTGGAGAACAGATTATGGGTTACATGGGGGATCAAAAGAGGAATATCCTCTCCCAACAGCCGCTTACAGATATCCATATAAGCCAGCCCCGCCGGTGTATCCATCCCGGCCAAAGGCTCCCCCTGATTGGTGGAGATCACAATGGACTCATCGTCAGGTATGGCCCCTAAAAGCGGCACGGCCAGAATATCCACCACATCATCTACGGACATCATATCCCCTTTCCTCACCATATCCAGGCGGACCCGGTTGATGATCAGATGGATGCCTGCCATATCCTGATTCTCCAAAAGCCCGATAATGCGGTCCGCATCACGGATGGCGGATACCTCCGGTGTCGTCACTACCAGCGCTCTGTCAGCACCGGCAATGGCATTCTTAAAGCCTTGTTCGATTCCTGCCGGACAGTCTAACAGAATGTAGTCAAAATCATCTCGTAAATCTTCAATCAATTTTATCATTTGTTCAGGATTTACTGCTGTCTTATCCCTGGTCTGAGCCGAGGGAAGTAAGTACAGATTCGGGTATCTTTTGTCTCTTATCAGGGCCTGCTTCATTCTGCAGTTTCCTTCCACCACATCCACCAGATTGTAGACGATCCTGTTCTCCAGTCCCATGACGACATCCAGGTTCCGAAGGCCGATATCCGTATCGATCATGACCACTCGTTTGCCTAACATCGCCAGGCCTGTCCCAAGATTAGCAGAAGTAGTGGTTTTGCCCACCCCGCCTTTTCCGGAGGTAATCACAATGACTTCACTCATGTCTTTGTTCCTCCTACAATAAATTCCTAACAGTACTATTGTACCTTATATTTCACAATATTTCCAGTGTTAATTAAATTTTAATAAATCAAAAAAGTTTTTTTTCATAGATTTTATACATATTTCCCTATTTTCGACGGAAACCGTCATAGGTCCCTTTCCAAGCCTCTTCCCCTTTTCATGAAATTGGCTGACGCAGCCGGCGATTTTAAGCTGCGTGGGAGCCATCTCTATGGCTACAATGACCATATCTTCATTTCCGGCAGCCCCGGCTGTCACCGTCCCATAAAGATTTCCCAATACTACCACATTTCCTTTGGCAATGACTTTAGCGCCCCGCTCCACGTCTCCGATAACCACAATACTTGTCTCTGACTCCAGCTGCTCTCCGGCCCGCAATGTCCCTCTGAAAAATTGGCCTGTGGTGGCGGACAGCTCTAAAAGTTTTTCATTCAATGCCTTCTCACACCGCTTGATCCGGTTGGCGTCCTGGTCCACCAGACATAGGATCTCAACCTGGGAATTTTGTGTAATCACATTGACAATTGCAAACTCCTGTTCCGGAGTAAGAGGCCTTCCGGCCAATGTCAGTGTCATCTGTGCGGAGCCCCAGAATTTGGCGCTCTCCTCAAATTTTGTGGCAATATCCATAAGAAGCTTTTCAAAAGGAACCTCAGGATCTAAAATTACGGTCATACCGTATTTGTTTCCTTTGATTACCACAGTACTTTTCACCACACATCACCCCTTTTTTACTATTTGAGCGCTTTCGCTCTAAGAATTTCCGCAGTACTAATCTCCGATCACTACGTTAGACGCCTGAAGTGCACCGGTATTCAGGATATAATCCAAGTCAATATAACCATAGTACAGGCGGTAAACATTTTTTGCTACCGTAGCCGCATTGGAGGAAGTATATCCATAAGGAATATTAACTGTCACACTGATCTCCGGGTGGGAGTAAGGACCATAGGAAATAAACCACGCATGGTTCGCCCTGGTATTCTCCTGGGCGGTACCGGTCTTTCCGGCAATCTCCACCTCCAGATCCCGAAAGAGTGCGGAACTGGCAACCACCTGGCGCATTCCGGTCTGCACCGCGTCCCAGGTTTCATCCTTGATATCCACATGATTGGATCTCTCCGGCATACTGTCGTCGATGACCGTACCGTCGGAAGATACGATCCTGTCAATAAGGCTTAACTCAAATACGTTTCCCCGGTTGGCAAGGGCCGTCACATACCTGGACATCTGAACATTGGTATAGGAGTTGGTGCCCTGTCCCATAGCGGAACGCTCCGGGTCCTCCGTAGACAGGGTAGGCTGGTTTTCAGAAATTTCTATGCCTGACGGGTGATCAAGCCCGAACATGGTAGCATATTCCCGAATGGTCTCCAATCCCCTCTCCGTAGAGTAAACGCCATTCTCGTCTGTGGACAGACGGTGGGCCAGCTCAGAAAATACGGAGTTGCAGGAATTCTGAATTCCTCCCACCACATTTAATTTGCCATGCTTTCCCGGATAGATCCAGCAGCGGATCGGAAGGGAGATCTCCTCATAGATACCGGTACATTCTACCTCATCCGTTGTATTGATGACTCCCTCTTCCAGGGCGGCTACCGCAGTAATGGGTTTGAAGGTAGACCCCGGAGCCTTTAAAACCTGGGTGGCATTGTTGTAAAGAGGCAGAGACAGATCGTTGTTCAGCTTGCTGTAGTACGCTGCATCCACGGTGCCGGACAGCAGGTTGTTGTCATAGCTTGGATACGTAACCAGGGCCTTCACCTTACCTGTATTGATGTCTGTCACCGTACATCCTGCCGTACAGGGATCCAATGCCAGCTGTGCCGGCGTAATGGCGATCTTGGAGATCTGGTCCAGCAGGAATGTATAGGCATATTCATTGCCGTTGGCCGTAAGCAGTGCCACTTGATCCTGATCGTAGTCTAAAACCCCCTGGGAGTACAAAGCCAGACACAATTCCCTACCCGTGACAATATCCTGATCCACCAGATACCGGTATATCCTCTTGGTAAACTTGGTATCTTCCTGCAGCTGTCCTATAATAAAGTCCACAATAGCCTGAAAGCTGTCATCCGCATTGGAGTAGCGGCTGGAAATCTCCAGCTTGGTAGTGTCCACCCAGTTGCCTGCAATTCCGCTGTAAAGATAGTCCCTGAGGCTGATGGTCTCGTCCCTCCAAGCCGCAGACTCCTGGCTTTCCTTGTCAATTTTATCTCTCTGAATGATACCGATGGTCTCGTCCGCCAAATAGGTATAAATATAGTACATGTAGGAGTTCATATCCTCAGGAAGCTGGGACATGGCAGGCGCCGCCGGATCATAAAGCTGATGCCGGATCTCCTCCAAAATCCGCTCCCTCTCTCCTAAAAATTTCTGGTGGATCTGCCTCTCAATATCTCCTGCCTCTTCTGACTCCATATGACTTAAAGACAGGACATTGTTGTTGATCAGCTGATAGTAGGCATCCTTGATGGGAATTTTTTTCTTACTGGAATCCCGGTTCTCCTCTTCCGTCACATCCCGGTTTACCAGGCGCCCTACCAGTATACCGGCCAGCTGCTGCTCAAGCAGATGGTAGATGCCCATCTGCAGATCCGAGTC
This sequence comes from uncultured Hungatella sp., assembly GCA_964460025.1. Taxonomy (GTDB): domain Bacteria; phylum Bacillota; class Clostridia; order Lachnospirales; family Lachnospiraceae; genus UBA3402. The sequence continues at coordinate 1,617 of CAYWRB010000106.1, read as the reverse complement.
AATGGTCATATAAATGTCATTGCCGGCTACCGGCTCCGTTCCGTTTTCATCCTCCTTCAGAATCCGCCCCTTGATATCTACGTAAAGATTGCGGACCCCTTTTTTGCCCTGCAGTTCCTGTTCCATAGAGGCCTCGATGCCGATTCTTCCCACCACATCATTGGCGTCATAACTTTCGTCGATTTTCTTTAGATCCTCCAGCTGGTCGGACTGTACTTTTCCGGTGTAGCCGATGATCGGAGCAAAATAGACACTGTCATTGTAGACACGAACCGTAGACTCCTCGATGGCCACTCCCTGCAGATCCGCCAGATTCTCCTCTATCTCCGTCACGGTCTCTTCCGAAACATTGGAGGAAACCGTTGTGCTTTCGTATTTGTGATACTCCGTTGTAGACATGGTATATCGGATATCCGCAATCTCAATAGCCTGTTTATCTGATAGGATCAAAGGATTTCCTTTCTCATCCTTCAGCATGTCAAGGGCATATCTCCTCTCTCCTCTAAGCTGATTGAATACTTCCTCCGCCGTCACATTAGACGGATATTTTCCCTTTTCATCATCCAGCAGGTCCACGGATGTGAGCCCGTAAAAATCTCTCAGGAAACGTTTTCTGGCAGCTTCTGAGGAAGTGGTATACACCAGGTCGCCGTTATCGTCGATTGCGATCTCCAGCTTTCCTTCCACCGTCTCCCCATGTTTGTCCAGAATCTCGATCAGTTTATAAAGCATTAAATTTCTGCTCTGATTGTCCCGGTATGCGCCGGTATCCTGGATCGTCACCGAGTAGGCCAATTGATTATAGGCCAGTACCTTGCCGTTACAGTCATAAATATTGCCTCTGGTTCCGGGAGCATAAACCGTCTTTTGAATTTTTGAAACGTAAGTGGTCAAATATTCTTCACCATGAACGATCTGCATATCAAACAGCTTGGCCACAAGCACCCCAAACATCGCCGTAAAGATAAGAGCCAGGGCAAAAATCCTGGAACCGATTACCCTCCCTATAAATTCTTTCAATATCTCCAAGATGTCTCTAAACAATGGTCGTATCTCTCCTACTCTCAAACTCCTTTAACTTCCGGTTGATAAACAGGATCAGCCGGTAAAGAAGCAATGTGGTAACAACAGTAAAAATAATCTCCGGCAGCATCAGATGTCGGAAAAAATATATGAAATCCAATCTTCCTCTGATTAAAAAGCGGAATACATAAATATACATATTGTAAGCCAGCTCATTGAATACACTTAAAATAAGAGGAAGCGTAATGTAATCTTCATAATAGTACTTTGTGCATATCCCGTTGACATATCCCACATAAATATAAAACAAGGTATAAAAGCCAAAAGGACCGCTGTAAAACAGATCCAGCAAAAGCCCGGCCAGAACCCCATACCACATACCTGCCCTCTGTCCTTCGATGAATCCAAAAGAGAAGGTTAAAATCAGCAGGAGATTGGGGGATGAGGCCAAAAAGGGAATCAGGGGAAACACACAGTTTTGTATGGTAAATGCAGTGATGATCAGCAATAGATTAATCACCGCACGTTTAAGCTTCATGCTCATACTGCTCTCCATTCTACATGTTAAGCTGTCTCTGTCTTAATCGTCTGACG
>CAYWRB010000105.1:0-8242 GCA_964460025.1 uncultured Hungatella sp. | reverse complement strand
GAACAGAATATGCTGCCAGGCTTGAGGAAGACGGAATGGAAACCATTATCAAATACGGAATTGCATGCTATAAAAAGAAGTGCAGGGTGAGTATATTAGCCGGGTGACAGATGGCCTGAAGTGTGATTTGGCTGAGGAATTTCTGGAATCAGTTACAGCACAAAAACAAAGAAACACTCTTGTGGGATGGAGGTGTTGCAGAGGAATTCATGAAGGGGAGAAATACAACTCCCCTACCCCACAGAAAACGCATTCTTTATTTTTCACAGCCCCTTAAAAAATATCCCGGGGCGTAGGATTTAGTACAAATTCTCCGCCATTCTCCAGGTATTTTTGAAGCTGGGTCTGAATCTTATAGGTGGAGGATGCCAGCGCCGTACCGGTGGATACGTCGTGATTCAGGGAATTGATAATAGCGGCCAGATATTTGCTCATGTCTGCCTCCAGATACCACTCTTTTGTGAGAAGTTCTTTGGGGCGGAGTATCAAATTGGTGGTGATGATGTAGTCAATATATCCTTTCTCATAGAACAGGTCAAACTTCTCCAGGCCATGGGTAAAAAGTCCGAAGGTGCAGCAGATAATCACCTTGTGAGCCTTCCGCTCCTTAAGTTCCCTGGCGGTATCCAGCATGCTTTCTCCGGAGGCGATCATATCATCGATGAGCAGCACGGTTTTCCCCTCCACGGAGGAGCCTAAAAATTCATGGGCTACAATGGGATTGCGTCCGTCTACTACGCGGGAATAGTCTCTGCGCTTATAGAACATTCCCATATTAACGCTTAACTGGTTAGCCAGATATACGGCCCGGGGCATGGCACCCTCGTCAGGGCTGATGACCATCAGATGCTCCCGGTCAATCTTCAGTGTCTTATCGTGCTCAAACAGGGTTTTCAGAAACTGGTAAGTAGGCATAAAATTGTCGAAATCATTTAAGGGAATGGCATTCTGGACACGGGGGTCGTGGGCGTCAAAAGTAATGATATTTTTAACTCCCATCTGCACCAGCTCTTTTAATGCAATGGCACAGTCCAGGGATTCCCGGTTGGTTCTCCGGTGCTGTCTGCCTTCATATAAATAAGGCATGACCACATTGACCCGGTGGGCGGTAGATACCGAGGCGCCGATTACCCGTTTTAAATCTTCATAATGATCATCAGGAGACATATAATTGATACGGCCGTTTATGGTATAGGAAAGGCTGTGATTGGTAACATCAGCCATAATATAGATATCCGTGCCGCGGATAGATTCGTTGATAACCGCTTTTGCTTCCCCTGTTCCAAACCGGAAACAGGTGAAATCCAGAATGTAAGAATCCACATCATAACCACGATAGCTTAAGTTTTCTTTTCTTCGAAGTAACTCCTCCATATCATTTCTGCGGAAAGAAACAATATGATCATTGACAAGGGTTGCCAGGTCTCTGCAGCCTTCCAGAGCAGCCAGCTTTAAAGGGGCTACCGGAAGAGAATCATGAAACACGAAATTATCTGCCATGGGAATCCTCCATATATTTATGTAAATAGGCTATATTCTATATTGCCGTACAGGCAAGAGATCTTCTGTATTATTTATAGCATTTTTTAACAAAAAACGTCAATATTCCAGGGGAAAGTATTTATAAAAGTACAAAAAAGAAGGATTCCTTTACAAAAGATAAGATTGTTGTTATCATAAAGAAAAAGAAAGGGCCATGGAAACATGAAAAAAGGACATGTGATAAAGTCTGTGGATCCGGGCTCCATCGGAGATGAACTGGGGCTGGAGCCGGGGGATCAGCTTTTGACCATAGACGGCCATGAGCTGGAAGACATTTTTGACTATGAGTATTATATTCAGAGTGAATCCATAGAGATGCTTGTGAGGAAGGCGGACGGTGAGGAGTGGGAGCTGGATATTGAACATGATTACCAGGATTTGGGCTTAACCTTTGAAAACGGTCTGATGAGCGAATACCGTTCCTGCCGCAACAAGTGCATTTTCTGTTTTATTGACCAGATGCCAAAGGGCATGAGAGACACGCTGTATTTTAAGGATGATGATTCCCGGCTGTCATTTTTACAGGGAAATTACGTTACTTTGACCAACATGAGCAAGAGGGATATTGACCGGATCATTGAATTTAAGCTGTCTCCCATCAATATTTCCGTACACACCACCAATCCCAGGCTGCGTTGCAGGATGTTAAACAACCGGTTTGCCGGGGAGGCCCTTAAGATGATAGACCGGCTTTACAGGGCCGGCACGCCTATGAACGGTCAGATCGTGATGTGCAGGGGAATCAATGACAAAGAAGAGCTGGAAAGGACCATCCGGGATTTAAGCGGTTATATTCCCTGTATGGAAAGCGTGTCCGTGGTGCCGGTAGGGCTGTCTAAGTTTCGAGAAGGGCTGTATCCTCTGGAGCCGGTTACGAAGGAGGATGCCCGACAGACCATTGAGATTGTGGAGCGATGGCAGAAAAAGCTTTACAAAGCCTATGGAACCCATTTTATTCATGCCAGCGATGAGTTTTATATTCTGGCCGGACAGCCTCTGCCAGAGGAGGAGCGGTACGACGGGTTTATCCAGCTGGAGAACGGAGTAGGCATGATCCGGCTGATGAGTGTGGAGGTGGAGGAGGCTTTGAACGGACTTAAGGGGGATGAGAGGGAGGAAGAGCTGTCCATTGCTACCGGACTCCTGGCCTATGATTATCTGAAAGGCTTTCTGGAGCAGATCAGAGAGAAATTTCCCAACCGGCTGGTTCATCTTTACCCCATTGTCAACCGGTTTTTCGGAGAGCAGATTACGGTGGCAGGCCTGATTACCGGAGGGGACCTGATGGATCAGCTGAAAGGACGACAGCTGGGAAGCCGGCTGATTCTGCCGTCATGTATGTTTCGCAGCGGCGAGGAGGTATTCTTAGATGATGTGACCAGGCAGGAGGTAGAAAAGGCTTTACAAGTACCTGTGAATATTGTAAAATCAAGCGGTCAAGACTTTGTGAATGCAGTTCTTTATCCCCAGGAGGAAGCGCCGGCTTTTTATGAGGGATATGAATTGGAGAGTCTGCCAGACTGAATTTAGAGGAGAACGTTATGAGTAAACCGATCGTCGCCATTGTAGGGCGGCCAAACGTGGGAAAGTCTACATTGTTTAATGCCATTGCCGGAGAGACCATCTCCATCGTGAAGGACACTCCGGGAGTGACCAGGGACAGGATCTATGCGGATTGCAGTTGGCTTGATATGAGTTTTACATTGATCGATACGGGAGGCATCGAGCCGGATACCAATGATGTGATTCTTGCTCAGATGAGAGAACAGGCGGAGACAGCCATTGCTACGGCAGATGTGATTATCTTTCTTGTGGATGTTCATCAGGGGTTGGTGGATTCGGATTTCCGGGTAGCGGAGATGCTGAGAAAATCACAGAAACCTGTTGTTCTTGTGGTAAACAAGGTAGACAGCTTTGAGAAATACGGCAATGATGTGTATGAGTTTTATAACCTGGGAATCGGAGATCCCGTACCGGTATCCTCTGCCTCCAAATTAGGGCTGGGGGATATGATGGATGAAGTGGCCAGGCATTTCGGAGCGGAGAAGCTGGAGGATGAGGACGATGACGAATGTCCCAAGGTGGCCATTGTAGGGAAGCCCAACGTGGGGAAATCTTCCATTGTCAATAAGCTGGCAGGGGAAAACAGAGTGATTGTGTCCGATATCGCCGGTACTACAAGGGACGCTGTGGATACCCGTGTGGTGTATCAGGGATCCGAATATATTTTTATCGATACGGCAGGCCTGCGCCGGAAAAGCAAGATTAAGGAAGAACTGGAGCGGTACAGCATCATTCGGGCCGTGGCTGCCGTGGAGCGGGCGGATGTGGTTGTGGTGGTGATTGATGCCGTGGAAGGAGTCACGGAGCAGGACGCCAAGATTGCGGGAATTGCCCACGAGAGAGGCAAAGGGATCATTGTGGCAGTCAATAAATGGGATGCCATCGAGAAAGATGACAAGACCATTTATGAATTTACCAAAAAGGTGAGGAATACCCTTTCCTTTATGCAGTATGCGGAGATCGTATTTATCTCTGCGGTGACAGGCCAGAGACTGAACAAGCTGTTTGAGACCATCGATATGGTCAGGGAGAATCAGACATTGCGGGTGCAGACCGGAGTGCTGAATGAGATCATCGCGGAGGCGACGGCCATGCAGCAGCCGCCGGCCGATAAGGGAAAGAGGCTGAGAATCTATTACACGACACAGGTAGCCGTAAAACCGCCTGCCTTTGTTCTGTTTGTCAATGACAAGAGCCTGATGCATTTTTCCTATACCAGGTATCTGGAAAATAAGCTTCGGGAGGCTTTCGGATTTCGGGGGACAGCCCTAAGGTTCATAGCAAGGGAACGTTCGGGAAAGGATGGAAAGTAAGATATGGAAAGAATTCTCTGTTTGGCGGCCGGGTACGTCTGCGGTCTGATTCAGACCGGTTATTTTTACAGTAAAAGCCACAATGTTGATATCAGGAAGCAGGGAAGCGGAAATTCGGGCAGCACCAATATTCTCAGGGTTATGGGCGTAAAAGCAGGGCTGATCGTATTTTTTGGAGATTTTTTGAAGACATTGATACCTTGTGTTATCACCCGTTTTGTAGTATTTCGTCACAGGCCGGAGATTGCCTGCCTCATGCTTTTGTACACGGCTCTTGGAGTGATCCTTGGCCACAATTATCCGTTTTATCTGAAATTTAAAGGCGGCAAGGGAATCGCGGCTACGGCAGGGCTTCTGGTTGCCATGGATCTGCGGGTGACTGCGGTCTGCCTTCTGGCTTTTGTCCTGATTGTGGCGGTTACCAGATTTGTGTCTCTGGGTTCTCTAGTGGTTGTGACCTTGTTCCTGGGATTTATGATGTTTTTTGGACAGAGAGGAGACTATGGGCTGGAGGCCGCATGTCTGCCGGAATTTTATGTGGTGTCGGCAATCATCACGGCCATGGCATTCTGGAGGCATCGATCCAATATTGTAAGGCTGATTCAGGGGAAAGAGAATAAGATCGGAGGGAAGAAATCATAGACCGGAGTCTATTCAGCAACACACCGTCCGTAACATCTGAGAGATGCATTTATACACCGTCTCCCTGGGCCAAATCCACCTTGTTGTATCTGCAGGAGGCAGGGACTCTAAAGGCGGTCAGGCCCCACACAAGTGCGCGAAGCAACCTTCGTTCCTACCTCTGTTTTGTGGTGACCTCCGGCTTGGGAACACTGGTCTATGACGGAAAGACATATGAGCTGAAAACCGGGGACTGTGTATTTATTGATTGTCTGAAGCCGTACAGCCACAGCACAGACAAAGAGCTTTGGACATTATCTTGGTGCCATTTCTATGGCGGTATTCTTCCTGCCATCTATGCAAAATACCAGGAGAGAGGAGGGCAGCCGGTGTTTTCCGTGTCCGGCGCCTGCAGTTCATCCCCAGGTTTAACGGACAGTCCGGTATCCCAGGATCCCATCACGGTCCTGATCGGCGACCTGTACCATCTTGCCCTCTCCGCCGATTACATCCGGGACATGCGTATCAATGAGAAACTGAACTGCCTGTTAAGCATTCTTATGGAGCACTCGTGGCACCCGGAGAAGGCAAGGCTTGGCCGAAAACGGTCACAGCTTGCAAAGCTGAAGGAATATCTGGACAATTCCTATACGGAGCACATTGTCTTAGAGGATCTGGTAGGCAGGTTCTATCTGGACAAATCCTACATGAGCCGGATTTTCAAGGAGGCTTACGGCGTGACCATCATTTCCTATGTGGAGCAGAGAAGGATCACCAAGGCCAAATCGTTGCTGCGCTTTACGGATATGACGGTAGATGAGATTGGAAATGCGGTGGGTATGAGCGATGCCAATTACTTCAGCCGCCGTTTTAAAAAGATAGAGGGCATGAGTCCCAGCCAATACCGGAAGATGTGGTAGAAAGCTGGAGCTTAAAAAACCAATATTGTGCTAATACAGGTCGGAATAAGCAATTCAGACCCTATCCTCAAGGAAGTAAAATACCTGTAATGACAAAAGCCTGACACAGAGGGATACCCCTTCTTCGGCTTCACACCGAAACAATGGGCAGGCTGGGAAAATTACGGAATGAAAGAAGAGGATATGATTATGAAGAAAGCGCTTATCACCGGCATCACCGGCCAGGACGGTTCGTTTTTGGCCGAATTTCTTTTGGATAAAGGGTACGAGGTTCATGGAATCGTACGCCGGGTTTCCATTTCTAATACTTCACGAATCGACCATCTGTCAGGCAGGATTACTCTGCATGACGGCGATTTATCTGATGCTTCTTCCTTAATCCGCATTATTCATATGGTACAGCCGGATGAACTTTACAATCTGGCGGCTCAGTCCCACGTTCAGGTTTCCTTTGATGTCCCGGAGTACTCCGGAGACGTGGATGCCCTTGGCGTGCTGCGCATCCTGGAAGCCTTAAGGATCCTGGGTCTGACGAAGAAAACAAAGATCTACCAGGCATCAACCTCAGAACTGTACGGAAAAGTAGAGGAGGTGCCTCAGAGAGAGACCACACCTTTCCACCCATACAGCCCTTACGCCGTGGCAAAGCAGTACGGTTTCTGGATCACCAGGGAGTACCGGGAGGCATATGATATGTTTGCCGTCAACGGTATTCTGTTTAACCACGAATCGGAGCGGCGGGGGGAGAATTTTGTCACACGAAAAATCACACGGGCAGCCGGCCGCATTGCAGAAGGGCTGCAGGACCATTTGGAACTGGGCAACCTGGATTCACTGCGTGATTGGGGCTATGCCAAAGACTACGTAGAATGCATGTGGCTCATGCTTCAGCACGAAACCCCGGAAGACTTTGTCATCGCCACCGGACAGCAGCATACGGTCCGCGACTTTACGGAGAAAGCATTTGCCGCCAACGGCATTACCGTCCGCTGGGAGGGCTCTGGCCTGGACGAGAAAGGATATGATGTACAGACCGGGAAAATGTTAATCTGTGTCAACCCCAAATGGTTCCGTCCAACAGACGTAGATAATCTGTGGGGAGATCCTACAAAAGCCAAAACTCTTCTGGGATGGAATCCTCAGAAGACTACCTATGCTGAGCTGATCCGGATCATGGCAGAACACGACCGGATTCTGGCAAGGCAGGAGAAGGCCATGAGTCAGCTATGAGGCAGAAGCGGGGCATGATGGCTGAGAACATGTTTTTACAAAGATAGGAGAATCATCATGATGGAAAAAAATGCAAAAATATACGTAGCCGGACACCGGGGCATGGTAGGTTCTGCCATCGTCCGCGAATTAAAACGTCAGGGCTACACCAACCTGATCCTTAGGACCCGCCAGGAGCTGGATCTGTGCCGTCAGGAGGCTGTAGAGGCATTCTTCGCCGCAGAGAAACCGGAATACGTCTTCCTGGCCGCTGCCAAGGTAGGAGGAATCATGGCCAACCAAAACGCCCTGGCAGATTTTATGTACCACAACATGCTTCTGGAGATGAACGTTATCCACTCAGCCTGGCAAAACAACTGTAAAAAGCTGGAATTCTTAGGCTCCTCCTGCATCTATCCCCGAATGGCCCCTCAGCCTATGAAAGAAAGCTGCCTTTTAACCTCAGAGCTGGAGAAAACCAACGAGGCATACGCTCTGGCCAAAATCTCCGGTTTGAAATACTGTGAATTCCTGAATCGTCAGTATCACACGGACTACATTTCCGTTATGCCCACCAACCTGTACGGTCCCAATGATAACTATCACCCGGATCACAGCCATGTCCTTCCGGCCCTGATCCGCCGTTTTCACGAAGCCAAGGTAAAGGGCCAGCCGGAGGTCATCTGCTGGGGAGACGGCTCTCCTCTCCGGGAATTCCTCTATGTAGACGACTTAGCCAATCTCTGCGTCTATCTGATGAATCATTACAGCGGCAGCGAAACCGTAAACGCCGGCACCGGCCAGGAAATATCCATCAAAGACCTGGCCTGCCTGACAGCCCGTATCATTGGCTACGAGGGCCGGATCAAATGGGATCCCGAAAAACCCAACGGCACCCCCAGAAAGCTTCTGGATGTCTCCAAAGCCGCGTCGCTGGGATGGACTTTTAAAACCCAGCTGGAAGACGGCATCCGTCTTGCCTACCAGGACTTTTTAAACAATCCCATACGCGCCCAGCGATAACATAATGAAAAGGAGGCATCCGCACACATGAACCTTATTCTGCTTTCCGGC
>CAYWRB010000104.1:6425-8257 GCA_964460025.1 uncultured Hungatella sp. | reverse complement strand
CCAGGTCGTCGGAACGATTCCAGTTGTGAAACTTCGTTTCACAAGCGTTCCTCCTACAAGCTTGAGTTAAATAGGTTTTTTAGTTTATATACAACATCGTCGGAATCCGCATTGATGCTTGCCGCCTCATTGATGGCGGAAATGCTTTCCAGTGCCGGGATGTCCGCATTATATCCGATGGTATAGATCGGAATATTTAGTGCATCCATGGACTCTTCAATATCCTTTAAAGAATACCCTCTGTTGGTCTCTCCGTCGGACAGCACAAACATCATCAGCTTGGCATCCGGATACTCCTCCTTTGCCTTGATCAGCATATCTGCCGCCACAATAATCCCGTCAAAGGTAGCCGTGCCTCCGGCGGCGCTTAAGCTTTCCACCGCTCCCTTGAAGGCGGACTGCTGATTCAGATTAAATTGTCCCACCGGCACATTGATCACCACCTCATCCGAATAAGATACCAAGCCTACGTAATTGGTAGTGTTGATATACTGCATGCCATTGATGAGCGATGTTTTCAAAGAATTCAGCGGTTCTCCGTCCATGGAACCAGACACATCCGCCACAAATACCGCCAAAATCGGCTTTCCGCTGTCTTTCTCCTTTTTCCACAGCTCCTGAGCACTTAACAGCGTGTTTCCGTCCACCTCTCTCTGCTCTACCGTGTAGTTCAGATCCACATTGAACCCATACTCCTCCGCCAGCTTCTGATTCTCCTGGGTCTGGCAGAAATCGGCGAACAGCCTTAAGATCTCCTTTTTTTGTTCTGGAGCATCCTTTGTCGTATAAAGAGGATTGGTGTGCAAAAATCCGAAGGGCGTAAACTCATATTTTCTGGCCAGGTCAGAGTCATTGATGTAGGTCTGATACTCCATCACAAACCCGTCTAAAGTTCCTGTCTCAGCCGCATCCCTCATCTGCAGTGTGGTGTAGGCTACAAAAGGAACGTTGGCCTGGAAGGTCTGAAACCCCTCTATGGCCTCCTCATTCAGAGGATCCTGAACATTGTAGGTCTGCAGGGTGGAGATAAGGAAATTCAAGCCTGTGGCAGATGCATAAGGATTGGTATACCCCATGGCAAACTCTCCCTCAGCCGTGGCCTCTACAATGGTCTTCAGGTTGATGGAGCCATATTTTTCCATCAGGCGTTTCTGAGTATCCTTAGACAGGAGAATGCCTGCCGTGTTGGTGACCAGACAATCACTGACGGTTTCCATCCTTACGCCGTCCGCCTCCAGCATTTTGCTCCAGAAATCATTGGAGGGAGTATAGCCGTCCGGAATGTATTTGCCGCTGCTGATATAATCCATGCCAAGACCCGATGCCACACTGCGGATCATAATGGAAACCGGTTCCCCGTCTACCTCAAATCCTTCCCTGTTAAACCTCTCGGCCACCTCGTTGATCCACCCGTCCTTTCCCGGTCCGCACTTCTCCGAGGTGGCAAATATCTCGGCATACAGTGAGGTGTCCGGCCTTACGGTGATCTGGTTGGTGTCAATGTCCGGCAGCTCGTCCACATTGCTGTCCGCCAGTTCCACCGGGGATTTGATGACCTCGGCCTGTCTGGGATCAATCTTTTTTACATATTTAGCTATGGTGGAGGCTGCTGCCTCGGTGTTGACGGTTTTCTTGGATTTCCCGGCATTTCTGGTAAGAAGGATTCCGGCCAGGGACACTGCAAATACCAGGATTCCGGCCACTACAATGACAACTATCTGATTTTTACTGTTTTTCATAATCGTTCTCCTCATTTCATCTGACCTGGCACGTACGGTTTCGCGTCACCTGCCAGGTCGTCGGCATGCGCTCCTTTTCATTTGTAATATTCC
>CAYWRB010000104.1:0-6415 GCA_964460025.1 uncultured Hungatella sp. | reverse complement strand
ACAATGACAACGATCTGATTTTTACTGTTTTTCATGATTGTTCTCCTCATTTCATCTGACCTGGCACCTCTTGGGATCATCGGCCAGGTCGTCGGCATGCGCTCCTCTTCATTTGTAATATTCCAACTGCTTCAGCAGTGTATCGATCTCCTGGACCGCATGGTCTACCTCGTGGTCCGAATAGTCAACATTGGACATCTCCATCATCAGATGATCAATTCCCAAAAGGATTCTCTCGTGATTCTCCAGGATGGAGCGCATATCCTCCAGATTCTTCTCATATAAATCCCTTTTCTCCTCCTGGATTTTATCCGGAATATCGTCCTTCCGATACTCATCCGTTGTCAGCTTCCGATATTCTGCCTCATCAAAGATCACCATCTTATTGGCCATCCGCACGTAGCCCTTTGTCAGAGCTTTTCTTGCGGAATGAATGACCGTCATAAATTTTTCATAGCTTAGAGTCTCCGGCTGAAACCTTCTGGCGGCCAGTTTTTCAAAATTTTTCTCCGCACTGTTCATCCGCTCCATCTGTGACAAGGCAGACCTTGCAATTCCCCCCAGTACCCTGCCGGAGCGATAATTCTCCATCAGCCGAATGGTCTTTTCCTCCACCGCCTCCTCGCCTGTCCCCAGAAGCTTCACCTCTTTTTCCGCAAGAAGGCACCGGTTCATCCAGATAAAGGCGGGAATCCCGGTAACGCCTATGGCAATGGACGCCGCTGCCGCCACGGCGCTGGAGCTAAAGGGAGACAGCCCTATAAGCCCCGGCGAATAGAGACAGACTGCCCCGGCGGCAAAAGCCGCATTTCCTAAAATTAATTTCACATATCTGTTCAATGCCGCACCTCTATGTATACTCGTCTCGTCTGCTTCAATACATCTACTATTTTAGCCCTTCACTGCCGAATAATCAAGAACATGTTTTACTTTTCCATAGACTTTCCGTTTTTATTATGTTATGATGAAAGGGTCAAAACGTATTTTGATACTTATGATACACAGATTTGTGTATACTTTAAGGTTTTATCGGAGGTGATAGTATGGATATTGCAGCACTGTCCTTTTCCATGTCAACAAGCCGGGTAAGTTCCAACATGGGAATCGCTTTGTTGTCCAAGGTTCTTGATACGGCGGAAGTTACCGGGGAAGCGATCAACGAAATGATAGAAAGCGCATCGGTGACTGTTCCCGGATTGGGAGAACATCTGGATATCCGGGTGTAAACCTATCGAGATGAATGCAACCCAGTACCGAAAGAAAGGTCTGCCTCACGAAAACGAGGCAGACCTGCTTCTTTTCTAATACCCAAAAGTTCCCTCCAGCGACTCATCCTTATCCACCCAGTCCTGCACCTGGATCACCCGATAATGTTCCTCGTCGTCCCGGACATACACCGTCGTAATCCCGGCATTGATCACCAGGCGTTTGCACATGGAACAGCAGCAGCAGTCCTTCACATAATTCCCCGTATCCACCTCGAACCCGGAAAGGTACAGGGATGCCCCGATCATCTTCTCCCTCTCGGCGCTGATGATCGCATTGGCTTCCGCATGAACGCTGCGGCACAGCTCATACCGTTCCCCCCGTGGAATATTCATTTTCTGCCGGATACACACCCCCATGTCCGAACAGTTTTTCCTCCCTCTGGGCGCGCCTACATATCCGGTGGAGATCACCTCATCGTTTTTCACAATCACCGCCCCGTAAAGCTTCCTCAGGCAAGTCCCCCTCTTGGAAACCACATCCGCCAGATCCAGATAATAATTCACCTTATCCCTGCGCTCCATACCGTTCACTTCCCTTCTCATCTTTTTCTACACCCGATACTCCAGCTGACAATCATAAGGCTCCAGTTCCACATGCTTCTGATTGTACTCCACTGCTTCCACACACCCCATGGCCTTATAAAATGCCTGGGTCTCCACCGCAGAATGCCCTGAAATGTAAAGCTTTTCAGCCCCTTTTCCTCTGGCCCAGTCCGCCGCCAGAAGAAACAGCCGTCTTCCTATCCCTCCTCCCCGCATCTCTTCCGACACATGGATACAGGACAGATCCCTGTAGTTTCCTCTCTTTCCAAAAGGCTCTGCCTCCACGGAGGCAAATCCTTTCAAAACCTGATCCTGAAACGCCCCAAACACCACGCCTCCTACGGCCACCGTATGTTTCAGACATTTCACCAGATACTCATACTCCCTCTCTCCCCAGTCGTCAATAAAGGGATCTTCCGTGATCACCCATTTCCCTTTCACCTTTCTCCAGCACATGGTCACCTTCTGATGCCGGATAAACTTATGAAACAGCCGGGGACACAATTCCTCCTCGCTTAACTCTCTATATTGAATCATCCCTTTTCTCCCAATCCTCAGGAAAACGATCTTCCTTACTCTTCTATCTTAAATCCGGCAAGGGCCTGGGCAAACGCATTGTTCAGAGGCTGGTCCGCCTCCTTTTTCTGCTGATTCAAATACCTGGCCACATCCTTTTTGGACACTCCTGCTCCTTCCTTCTTTCTCCGCTCCTGAAACGCCTTCAATTTCTCCTTATAACCGCATTTACAGACAAAAATCTGTCCGTCGTTCTTTCCCCTAAGCTCCATCTTTTTGTGACATACCGGACATCTGGCGTTGGAACTGCGGGAAATCGTCTCTCTGTATCCGCATTCCCGATCCTGGCACACCAGCATTTCACTGTTCTTTCCCTTTACCAAAAGCATCCGTTTCCCACAGTTCGGGCATTTCCTGCTTGTCAGGTTGTCATGGCGGAAACTGCCTTCCCCCTCTTTGATCTGATCAATCAGTTCCCTGGAATATCCGCGGATGTCCTTCATAAATACGCTTCGTTTCATCTCGCCTCTGGCAATCTTTGACAGCTTCATCTCCCACTGGGCCGTCAATTCCGGTTTGCGCAGATCCTCCGGCACCAGCTCCAGAAGCTGCCTGGCTTTGGACGTGAGACAGATGTCCTTTCCTCTTTTTTCCAACAGAAAGCTGGAAAACAATTTCTCTATAATATCCGCCCTGGTAGCCACAGTCCCCAGTCCCCCGGTCTCCCCAAGGGTTTTCGCCATGGCCTTATCCTTTGATTCCATGTAAGCCACAGGGTTTTCCATGGCAGACAACAGCGAAGCCTCTTGAAATGGGGCCGGCGGTTTTGTCTTTCCCTCTGTCATGGTCAGAGTCAAGCCCGCCAAGACGTCCCCCGGTTTTGGCTGCAGGCGTTCTCCGGTTCCAGGCCCCTGGATTTCGCCTTTTCCCGGAAGCGGCAGACTTTTTTCCGAAAAGCCATCCATATCCTGGCCGTTTTCCTCTTCCTCAAATAGGGAAAGCAGGGAATTTTCTCCTTCCTTTTCCGTATCATAGACAGCCTTCCACCCTGCCCGGGTCACAACATTTCCACGGGCCGTAAAGGTCTCGCCGCCCAGGACTGCCGTGATCTTTGTCTCCTCATATTCATAAGGCGGTTCAAAAACTGCCAGAAACCTGCGCACCACCAGATCGTAGATCCGCCGCTCATCTATGGTCATATGGTCCATCCGGACAAACTGTTCCGTGGGAATGATAGCATGGTGGTCCGACACCTTTTTGTTGTCCACAAAAAACAGCTTTTCCGGCAGGGGCCTGCTCACAAGACCTGCAGCCAGCTTCTTATAAGGCCCCACGCCGCAGGCCCTAAGCCTCTCCTTCAGGGTCGGCACAAGATCCTCGCTTAAATACCTGGAATCCGTTCTGGGATAGGTCAGCACCTTGTGATTCTCATAGAGCCTCTGCATAATATTCAGTGTTTCTTTGGCGGAATAGTCATATCTCCTGCTGGCATCCCTCTGCAGCTCCGTCAGGTCATAGAGAAGAGGCGCCATCATCTTTTTCGGTGTCTTCTTTATCTGAGACACCGTCATTTTCTGTCCCTTCAAAGAGGCAAACAAATTTTCCATTTCTGCCTTGTCAAAGCAGCGCCCTCCCTTTTCATCCTTCCAGGTCAGGGTCATTCCTGCCGCCCGTGCCTGAATCCCGTAATAGGGCTTAGGGACAAAGCCTCGGATCTGCTCCTCCCGCTTGGCAATCATAGCCAGGGTAGGCGTCTGGACACGGCCGCAGGACAGCTGTGCATTGTATTTACAGGTCAAGGCTCTGGTGGCGTTGATTCCCACCATCCAGTCTGCCTCCGCCCTGCACATGGCAGCATCATAAAGGGGCTCATACTCCTTTCCATCCTTCAGATGGGCAAATCCCTCCCGGATGGCCTTGTCTGTCACCGAGGAAATCCACAGCCTTTTTAACGGCTTCTGGCAGCCTGCCTTCTTAAGAATCAGCCTGGCTACCAGCTCTCCCTCCCGGCCGGCATCCGTGGCGATAATGATCTCCCCCACATCCTTCCGGTGGATCTGCGCTTTTACCGCCTGATACTGCTTCCCTGTCTGCTTGATGACCTCCAGCTGAAACACCTCCGGAAGCATGGGCAGATCCTCCATCTTCCATTCCTTATATTTTTTGTCATAATCCTCCGGGTCCGCCAGCGTCACCAGATGCCCAAGCCCCCAGGTGACAATATACTTCTCACCCTCTATGGCTCCATTTATCTGCCTCGTGCATTTCATCACACGGGCAATATCCCTTGCCACCGACGGTTTCTCCGCTATGATCAATGATTTGATAGTCATCCGCCTCCCAACATTCTCATGAGCACTCTTAAAAACTCTTTGTGCCCAGGAGTACTCCTCATATCAGCTCAAACTTCCGAAAAAGCGCCCACAGATACGGCGCTCCAAACACCCCCAGCTTCTTAGGCCCTGTGATCAGTTCCGGATTCTCCAAAATCTTTTTGTACGCCGCATCAAAAGTGCTTCTGGTAATGGATTTGCTCCTCCGGCTGATAAACATTTCTCCTCCCCTGATGGTATAACTGAAAGGAAGGCCCTTCGCCGTGTAAAATTCCTCATTCTGGTGACGGGTGAACATCTCCCAGACTTCCTCATTCGTATACGAAGTCATAAAACTTCTCCTTTTTATTGTAAAATTATGGTACTATGTACTTTGTCAATGTGCCGCTCCCGCTATTTCAACACCGTAATATCCGCTCCTATATCCACATTCCCTACCGGGTTCTGCCTCACATCCAGATACCGCAGGTTCTCCGCCTGATTTAATGGCGAAAGATCCGTCACATAATTATTGTTGAGCCCCAGATGAGTCAAATTTTTAAGAGATGCGGCAAACTGAATATTGGTCAGTTGGTTTCCGTCCAGATACAGCTTCTCCAGGTTGGGATAATGAGCCAGAAAATCCATATGTTCATCCATGGTCACATCATCATACCAGAGATTGGTCATCCCGCCAGAACTCTCCACATAGAAATTCTCCTTCAGACTGGCATCCCGCATCTCCAGTACTTTCAGGGAAGGATTCTCCGTAAGCTTCCCGAAATCAATCTCATACATACAGTTGTTCAGATACAGTTCCTCCAGCCCCGGATGGTTCAGCACATTAGAAATGTCCCCCAGAATCTCCATATTATTCTGAAAGCTGCCCCAGCTGTCCGACCGGCTGCCTGAAAAATCCAGACACCTAAGACCTGTCATGCCGTCAATAAAATTTACATTTTTTAAAGGAACCGCGTAAGTCCACACCGAATAACAGGAAAATTTCTCCAGACCCGACAGTGCGGCCAATGCCTTGATCTCGTCAATGTTGCACCCATGGACAGACAACTCTTTTAGATTTCCCAGCTTCCCGATCCCTGCCACGGACATAAATCCGCTTACATCCAGACTTATCAGGTTCCCCAGTGAAGACAGATCCGGATCGTCCTGAGAAGTAGATTTATCCAATGTCAAAGACTTAAGATTCGTCAATGTCCCAACAGGGCTATAATCCCGAACCGAATCATTGTCAATCAGCCGCAAAGACTCCAGCTGAGACAGTTCCGCCAGGGGCTCCACACCAATGGCCTCACTGTCCTCAATGGACAGCTCCTTCAAATTGGCTAATGGTTTTAAGAAACTGAATTCCCGGATAAACTCTGATTCCAGATGCAGAGTTTCCAGCCCTGTCAGCACGGACAAGCCGGAATAATCTGTCAGCGTGTTGGACTCTCCCATGGAAAACGGATCCGGGTCATCCTCCACAATAGACAGTGATTTCAACTTTTTAAGAGGCGTCAGCTGCCTGATATCTGGCGCACACACATCCTCCAAAGAAAGAATCTCCAGATTTTCAAAAGCAGAAAGCCCCTCCAGACTCTCCACCCTGGCCAGACAAAGCTCCACCAGCTGCTCCGGTTCCACACCGTCCACCACCTCCGGAATCTCCACCCCTGAACAGCTGAGTCCCTTTAAGTTCTCAAGGGACCCAAAAACAGCCGCACCGGGCCAGTTATACCCTGTATCCACCTTCACAAGCCCCGAAAAACGGGCCAG
>CAYWRB010000103.1:544-8301 GCA_964460025.1 uncultured Hungatella sp. | reverse complement strand
CAGACGTTGAATCTAACATTAGGAGGCACGACACAGATTCCAATGCCGTCCACCATGCCGCCTGACGGAGTGACCTATATTCCAACCAACAGCATCACAGTTACCAGCGCCGGCAATTACGAGATCAATTATTTTACAACCTTATCAGTAGCGGTTGGTACCACGGTGACGATCGCGGTTCGGTCAAATGGTACGGACATTCCAGGAGCAACCGTTTCACGTGTTCTTTCCGTTGGAGTAGGTTCTCTGGTAAATGGAAGCACCATTGTTAGCCTTCCGGCAGGAGCAGTCATTGATATGGTGATTTCTGCTCTGATTGCAGTAGGAGTGACTTTAGGATCCGGTGTCAATGCATCTCTTACCGTTAAAAAACTAGATTAAAAAGACATAGGAAAAAAGAAGCTGCCGCACATTTTAAGTGCGGCAGTTTTAGCAAACGGTTGAGGAGATGATATGGCAGCAAGATAGAGCATATGGCTGCTTTTATATAACCGATAATCAGGGTAAACGGAGGAGAGTCATGAAAGTTGTTGTGTACGCAATCTGCAAAAATGAGGAACAGTTTGCTGAGAGATGGGTAAAATCCATGGAGGAAGCAGATGAGATTGTGGTATTGGATACCGGTTCAAAAGACGGCACGGCACAGAAGTTAAGAGAACTGGGGGTAAAGGTAACCGAAGAGCAAATCATTCCCTGGCGTTTTGACAAAGCACGCAACAAATCTCTGGAACTGGTGCCTGAGGATGCGGATATCTGTGTGTGTACGGATTTGGATGAAGTATTTGAGCCAGGGTGGAGAGCCGGCCTGGAGGAGTCCTGGAAAACATATGAAGACACCAGCCGGGCAAGGTACCGCTATACTTGGAGTTTTACTTCCGAAGGCAGAGAAGGCGTGGTTTTCTGGATAGAAAAAGCCCACAGCCGTCATGATTATCAGTGGGTCCACCCGGTTCACGAGGTGCTGAACTGGACAGGGCAGGGGCAGCCGGGGAAGACCGTGACGGCAGAAGGCGTGCAGCTGAACCATTTTCCCGATTCCTCAAAATCCCGGGCCCAATATCTTCCGCTGTTGGAACTGTCTGTGGAAGAGGATCCCATGGATGACAGAAACATGCATTATCTGGGAAGAGAGTATATGTACAAACAGAGATGGGATGACTGTATCCGGACTTTAAAGAGGCACTTATCCATGCCCTCCGCTCAGTGGGAAGACGAGCGGGCGGCATCTATGCGTTATATTGCAAAGTCTTATCTGATGAAGGGAGAGAGGAATCAGGCGCGGGACTGGTATTTAAAAGCCATTGTCCAGGCTCCTTATTTAAGAGAACCGTATATGGATCTGGCATATGCCCTCTATGAGGAGAAGCAGTGGGAAGGCGTTCTCTATTTTACGGATTGTGCCTTGCAGATTGTCAATCGGCCGAAAACGTATATCTGTGAGGCAGCTTCCTGGGGCAGTCTCCCATATGATCTGAAAGCCATGGCATTTTTCCATACGGGGCGTTTGGCACAGGCATTGGAAGAGGAAGAACATGCATCGGCCATAGAACCCGATAATGAAAGGTTCCAAAGAAATATAGAGATTATAAAGCAAAAAATAAAAGAGAACGTGAAAGAGCAATAGCAGAGGATTTCTCTAGGCTAAACAACAGGCGCCGTTTTCACGGCGCCTAAAACGAAGAAGGAGAAAGTTTCATATGGAATCTGTTTAAAAAGCCGCATCATTTTCAATCGTAAGAATCTGCAGAGCCGGAAATTGATAGGCAAGGCCAATGATATACAACGTATAGGTTCCCCCGGCCATGATATTTAAGGTAGAAGAATCCATAATGGCAATCTTGGTATTGCTGCATTCCACATAGGTATCACCTATGATTACGGAACTGTTATTTCCGCAAGGTAAAGATTCGGAGACAGAAGCCCGGTAAGAACCTCTCTGGAATGTCCTGTAGTCGGTGGCGTCAAGCTGGCTGACACTCTGGAAGACACGGCCGATGCCTGACAAAAAGACGTCTATGGGACCGCTGTTAGGCGACAGGTTTACCACCCGGACACAACCTGAATTTCTCTGGCTGCATGGAGAGTCCGTAAGGGTAAATAAGGAAATACCGGAGCCGTCATTTATGATGGAAACCGTATAGGATGTCTGGCCGGCAAAATTCAGATACCGCCTGAACAGAATGTCTCCCGTCTGAGAGTTGGCAACGGTCACAAGGGTATTTCTGCTGCCACAGTCTCGGTAATATGGGGTAAAACTTCCATACTGCATGTTGTTGATAACCGTACGGTTTCCCAAGGTGATGCTGACAGCCGGCTGATTTACTGCGGCATGAAGGAAACGTACGCTGGCACAATTAGAGCTTCCGGAACAGTTAAAACAGGGAGTCTGACCGGGGATAACGACGACGGTTCCGCTTCCTGAACCGCCGGAAGGAGGTCCCCAGGACGGAGTATCCGGGGAAATAGGAGCAAAGCCCGGAGAATTATCGCCGGAGGGAGGTCCCCAGGACGGAGTATCCGGAGAAATAGGAGCAAAGCCCGGAGAATTATCGCCGGAGGGAGGTCCCCAGGACGGAGTATCCGGGGAGATGGGAGCGAAGCCCGGAGAGTTGTCATCGGAAGGCGGCCCCCAAGCCGGAGTATCCGGGGAGATAGGCGCAAAACCAGGGTCGCTGTCACCTGTCTGCGTCATTCGGACCATATTGTCGGCACTTGTGCCGAAGGTTGTAGAAAACAATCCCTTTTTGTCAATATACATAGAAGTTCCTTTCTGTTAGATTGCTCATGCAAACGGTATATTATATCATATAGCAAATAGGGCCTTTGATGTGATAGAAAAATAAAATTTAAAAGGCACAATGCAATATATGCGGAAATGGGGATAAAAGTCATGCAATATTTGCTATGTAGTTGTTTTTTGGAAAAATTCAGTTATAATGCATTAGAGGGAAACAAGGAGGAGTAAAGCCAGAGATGAGAAAACATTATGAGAAAATGATTCAAGATACGGAGAAGAGGGTCAGCCATGCTCTCCGCGTCCAGGTAAAAGGCGGAGAAAATCATGGCGGTTTTCAGGATGAAAAGGGAATTGTCCAGCCAAAGTATGCGATCTATAAAATTACTTCTGCGATTTCGCTTTACTGTAACAGGGATTCATCCTTTTACAGAAGTCCGGCGGTGTATGAGATGATCCGGGAAGGACTGGGATATGTGATGCGCTGCCAGCATGACAACGGTCTGTTTGACTTTATTGTGTGTAATTTTTTGTCTACACCGGATACCGCATTCTGCATTAAGAGGATACTGCCTGTGTTAGCTTATCTGGAGAAAAACCGCGAGACTCAGGAGGAAGAAGAATTCTATCAGGCTCTATGGCAGATTGTAAAAAAGGGGGCAAAAGGTCTGGTAGGCGGAGGCTTCCATACACCGAACCATCGCTGGGCCATCGCATCCGTTCTGATGGAATGCGGCCGCCTGTTGGAAGATGAATCGATGACAAACAGGGCCAACGAGTATCTTGCGGAGGGAATTGACTGCAATGAGGACGGCGAGTTTGCGGAGAAATCAGCAGGAAATTATAACCGTGTGAATAATGACGCTATGATTTCCCTGGGGCATACCACGAAAGACAGGCAGTATTTTGAGTATGCGGCCAGAAACCTTAAGATGATGCTGACTTATATTGAGCCTGACGGAAGCGTATTTACCGGCAATTCTACCAGATGGGACAATGGTCTTAAAATATATCCCAAAGATTATTATACCGAATATCTGGAGATGGGATTCATTCTGAATATACCGGAATTTTTGGATATGGCCAATTATATTTTCCGGCTTGTAGATGAGAAGGGGATTAAGTCTCCGGATCAGCTGATTCATTATATGAATCATCCCCAGTGGATTGATCTGGAGCATGATGGCGTATGGAAGCCTTCGGAGTTTCATCGCTTCTATAGAGAATCAGGCATTGCAAGAATCGGAAAGCCAGATTATATCTATACCATTATGAAGGAAAAGACAAGCTTTTTCCACCTGTCCACCAAAACCATGCAGCTTCAGCTGAAGCTGGGAGGCGCATATTTTGAACATCGTGCCTTTGAGGCTCAGACTATGGAGCAGGAAAGGGACGGCAGTTTCCATCTGGAGCAGACCATGGAAGGATGGTACTATCTTCCGTTTAAAGAGAAACCGTCTACCAGCGACTGGTGGAAGATGGAGAATGACAAGAGGGACAAGGTCTTGGGGCCTGATTTGAACCTGCAGGCAGACATAGAGGAGATAGAAGACGGCATCCAGGTACATATGAAGGTAACAGGAGTAAAGAATGCCCCTTTCCGTGTGGAAGTGGCAGTAAGCGGAGCAGAGGTTATAAGAGGATCCCAGTTTGAACTGAAAGCAGAGCCGGGAAAGGCCATGCTTTTAAAAGGCGGCAATGTCATCTTTGCCAATAAGGAAGAAAGCTTGGAGATGGGACCCGGATTCGGCACCCACACCTACACGACAGGAAATTTTGGAAGCGAGGAAGCCTCGGCCTTTGCCTTTACCCTCTATTTTACGGATTATACCGAATTTGATCATACGTTTTCGATTCATATAGGAAAACATGAGGAATAAATGCTGCCGTTTAGTGGGCGCCGGTTTTGCGCAGTCTGCGGAACTCCATGGGAGTGCAGCCGCATCGATTTTTGAAAAAACGGTTAAAATGGCAGAGATTCTGAAAGCCGGATGCATAGGCCACCTGCTTGATGGTCATTGCATCATTGTCCAGAAGATATTTGGCCTTTTCGAGTCTGGAATTTAAGAGCTCGTCCATGGGGGAAGCATGGAAATACTGCTCATAGTAGTGATACAGCTGGCTTTTTCCGATGTTGATCTGTCTGCACATCTGTTCCAGAGTCCAAGGGCGGTCACAGTGCTCCAGCATCTGTTCCCTTAAGACGAAAAGCTCCGGATAATACCGCCCTGTCTGCCAGGGCTTCGATAAAGGCTGGCAGCGGCCAAGGAGAAGGAGAAGCTGGCGCACCAGCAGGTCCTCCATCTGTTGAAAGTGTTCCGGGCGGTTTCGATATTCTCTCTGGATATTTTTTAAAATACGGTTCAGTTCTCCCACGTATTCCGGATAAAAGATCTGGTTTTTCACCAGCCCCAAGTCATCGATCAAAGACTGGGCTTCGGTAAAGTGGACGAAGCTGTTTAGGAATTCTCCTGCTGCCTGGTAATGCTGAGGATATCCCGGGGTATACAGGATGCAGGCTCCGGCCTCTGCCAATACCTCTTCTTTATCAGGAAAATAGAATATCATAGGGCATAAAACCAGAAGAAACAGGTAAGATTCCGTGCCTGAAGGGCGGAAGATCCGATCGCGGTCAGGGTTGCGGAAATCATACCCGCAGTAAGGAATTGTAATCAAAAGATTTCCTCCTTTGGCAGAAGATATATTATTAAAAAAGTAGCAAAAACCGGAAGAAAAGTCAATAGTATAAGACTTTATATCATTTTCATAACAGGACTGAATGATATAATAGGGATAACCATTAAAACTTGCCGCCGATATGGAAATCAGGGGCATAGCCATTTGATCAGGAGGAAGATTAAAATGAAACAGACCAGGCTTTACATTGATAAGCATATGATTGTAAGTAAGGTAGACAAGAGGATTTACGGTTCCTTTATTGAACATCTGGGAAGAGCCGTGTACCAGGGGATATATCAGCCGGGACAGAAGACAGCGGATGAGCAGGGGTTTCGCAAGGACGTTATCGAATTGGTAAAAGGACTGGGAGTTCCGGTTGTCCGCTATCCGGGCGGAAATTTTGTGTCCGGTTATAACTGGGAAGACGGCATAGGACCCAAGGATAAACGGCCGGAAAAGCTGGAACTGGCCTGGCAGGTGGTGGAGAGCAATGAATTTGGTCTGAATGAGTTTGCGGACTGGGCCAAAAAGGCGGATACTTCCGTGATGATGGCGGTAAATCTGGGAACCAGAGGAGTGGATGATGCCCGCAACATTGTGGAATACTGTAATGTGGCAGACGGCGGTTATTACAGCAGCTTAAGAAAGCAGCATGGATATGAGAAACCTCACAACATCAAACTGTGGTGCCTTGGCAACGAGATGGATGGCAAATGGCAGATCAGCCACAAGACAGCCGAGGAATACGGACGCTTAGCCTCCGAGACAGGAAGAGTCATGAAATATGTGGATCCTGACATTGAACTGGTGGCCTGCGGAAGCGCTTCCCTGTATATGGATACCTTTGGAACCTGGGAAGATACGGTCCTGTCCCAGTGCTATGATGAGGCGGATTATCTTTCCCTTCACCAGTACTACGGCAACCGGGATGACAATACCCCGGACTTTTTAGCCAGCACCGTTGCTATGGACCGGTTTATCTCCTCCGTGGTTTCTATTTGCGACGCAGTGAAGGCTAAAAAACGGAAAAAGAAAACCATCAATCTGTCTTTTGATGAGTGGAATGTGTGGTATCATTCCAATGAGCAGGATAAAAAGCTGGAGAAATGGTGCAAAGCTCCTCACCAGCTGGAGGATGTGTACAATTTCGAGGATGCTCTTTTAGTGGCCGGCATGATGATTACTTTGCTGCGTCATGCGGACCGAGTGAAGATCGCCTGTCTGGCGCAGCTGGTAAATGTCATAGCCCCGATTATGACATCAGACACCGGCGCCTGGAAACAGACGATTTACTATCCCTTTGAGATCATAAGCCGGTACGGAAGAGGAACCGTTCTCCACACCGTTGTGGACGCGCCTGTCTATGAAAGTACCCACGGCGACGCGCCTTATGTGGACAGCGTATGCCTGATGGATGAAGAGGAAGATACTCTGACCATCTTTGCAGTCAACAAAGACCTGTCAGAGGATATGGAGCTTTCCGTAGATTTACGGCAGTTTGAAGGATATACGGTAAAGGACCATGTAATGCTGGCTCATGAGGATCTGAAAGCAGTGAATACGGAAGAACATCCGGACAATGTAGTCTTACAGGCAGGAAATCATGTGAAGCTGGAGAACGGCATCATGACCGCAGTATTAAAGGATAAAAGCTTTCATGTAATCCGTCTTGGAAAATAAAACAGGATATCTGATGCGGTTCGCTGCTGGTATGACCCACACTAGGCAGTGAGCCGTATCGTTGTCCATAAGAGGAAAGACAAAAGTATTGATGAAACGAAAGGAAAGAGCAATGAATTTTCAGTATCAGATAGGCTGTGACGAAGCGCTCAGCCGGTGGCAGATAACAGCCATGGAAAAAGCCCCGTTTACATCCCCCAAACAGACCTTTCAGGCCCAGGTGAATCTGGAAGAGTCTTATGTGCAGGTGGTATACCCGGTGCGTCAGGAATTTTTAAGACAGAACCGTATCCAGGAAGTAGAACGGTATGACGGTGACTATGATAATCTGTATTTTCCATTTGAGAATAACCGGATTGATTTGTCCACATTTATCCATACTCCCCATCATATCTGGGTCTATGCCAGGACCGGTGTCTGTGTGGATGAGGCAGGAGAGTATCCCTTTGAGATTTATACCTGCGGAGGGGTGAAAGTCTGGGTAAACGGACAGTTGGCGGAATGTTTTGCGCCTTATACCAGAAATATTGCCAGCAAGAAAATCATGACCCTATCCTTTCAGACCGGATACAATGAGATAAAGGTTTATGCGGATGAGCTGGCGGAGCGGGATGTGTTCTTTTACTTTGAATTTCGTTATAAAGGCACATCGCCCATAACGGGC
>CAYWRB010000103.1:0-534 GCA_964460025.1 uncultured Hungatella sp. | reverse complement strand
TTACGGGCCAGGTGGAAGTAGAGGAAGACCCGGAAGTGATTCGAAGGGCGGAAGAATTTTTATCTTCCTGCTATTTTGAGAGGGATATGTATACCCAGGGAGAAGCAAAGCTGTGTTATGACCCATCCCTTCTGGAAGGGGACACGGCGCTGTATGTGTCTACCGTTTCCTCAGGAACAGGCGGACAGAAGAACCAGGAAGACTGCCGGATGGTTTTGGCCAGGAAGGAGCAGGGATATCTGACCTATTGCAATGTGGAGGAAAGCGAGATTCAGATGTCCAACGTCTATCTTTCCATGGATGTGGGGCCGTACCGGATCAGCCGACGGCTGTTTGTAGGAATCATTCCATTGAAAAGCGTGTCCATGAAACCGGCTCCTTCCCTGGCAGAGAGGAAAAGACAGGCTCTGGAATTTCTCTATGCTCATGGAGAGATCGGGATGCAGGCGGTTATCTCCTCTTTAGAGATAGAAGGAGTCATGAATGAGAAGGCCAAAAAGGCTTTGGATGTATGTCTGAAAAAGATTGAGGCAA
>CAYWRB010000102.1:3715-8307 GCA_964460025.1 uncultured Hungatella sp. | reverse complement strand
CCTCACCCCCATTCCAGAGCAGCCTCTCCCCACTCCAGGCAGCGCCGATGCCACAGTTCCTCTGCCTCCCGGTACTGCCTCGCCAATCGCGCATACTCTGTCCGAAGCTCCCTAAATTCTTCCCAATTCTCCGTTCCCGGCAATCCTCCATCCTCTGCACCTCCACTTATAGCCTCCATCCAGAATATCTCGGATTCCGTCATCCTTATCCACAATTCATCCATCTGTCCGGCTATGTTTTCCACATCCTGTTCTGCTTTATCCAGGGCTTCTTTGGCAAGGCGCTGCCGCCAATCCATATATGCCGTCTCTGTAGGAATCTCCCGCAGCTGGTGATGTTCCGCCTTGGGTACCGCACGCATTCCTGCAATCAGAGCCTGGTCTTCCGCCTTTACCTGAGCGGTGATACTCTCGTGTTTTCCCTGCTTTTCACGCTGTTCCAAGTAGTGCTCGTAGCCAAAAGGATAGTACATCACGGCTTCATTTTCAAAAATCAATACCGCATCCGCCACCTGTTTCATAAAATACCGGTCGTGGGACACGAAGAGAATGGTGCCTGTGTATGCCCGGAATGCGGACTCCAGGGTCTCCTTGGCCTGCACGTCCATGTGATTGGTGGGCTCGTCTAAGATCAGGAAATTGGGCCGGCTCTGGAGAATCTCCGCCAATACCAGCCGGGCTTTTTCTCCGCCGGAGAGACTGCTCACTTTCTTGGCGGACTCTTTTCCTCCAAACAGATAGGCACCCAGAATGGTACGTACTTCCTTCTCTGTCAAGGATGGGAACAGCTGGTGGAAGTGTTCCATCACGGTTTTCTCGGAGGTGATCTCTGCGGAATGCTGATCAAAGTATCCGATAACCGTATGATTCCCCAGAGTATACTCCCCTTTATATGGGGGGCACAGACCGGCAGCGGTTTTCAAAAATGTAGTCTTGCCCGCTCCGTTGGGCCCCAATATGCCGATCTTCTGTCCCCGTTTTATCCGCATGGTAAGCTCCAGAAGAGGGCTGTCGTATCCGATAAACAGATGCTTTGACTCAAACACCCATTTGCTTCCTGCCACCAGGGGATTGATGTCTCCGGTAAATATGTGGCCTTCCTCTTTCATTGGCTTCTCTACCTTTACCATCCGTTCCATGGCCTTTTTCCTGGATCTGGCAAATGCGGCTTTCCTGGGCTTGTGTTTAAAACGTTCCACCAGCTGTTCCAAACGTTTCATCTCCTCCTGCTGCTGCTGGTAAGCCTTCTGCTGAATCCGGATCCGTTTTCTTTTTTCTTCACGAAAATACGTATAATTTCCCGAATACCGTACAAGCTTTTTTCCGGACAGTTCATAGACAATATCTGCTGTCTGATCCAGAAAAAAACGGTCATGGCTTACCATAACGACTGCCTTGTCATATTGTTTTAAATATTTTTCCAGCCATTCTACGGTCTCCAGATCCAGATGATTGGTTGGCTCATCCAGAATCAAAATATCTGGTTTTTCCAGCAGCAGGCGGATCAATGCAATCTTGGTTCGCTCTCCCCCTGAGAAAGAAGACAAAGGTCTGGTTTTATCTTCCCTTCTCAGCCCGAATCCGGTAAAGAGGCGGTCATACTCCTTCTCATATTCAAACCGTTCTCTGGCATAGATATCTTCGGAAGGGCATGCTCTTAACAGTTCTTCCTCCACTGTGTGGAGATCATCGGAAAACACCTGCTGGCCAAGCATTCCTACGATGATTGTTCTGGACCGGAAAATCCCGGGACCTGTCCGCTTGTCGTCGGAATCCAGTTCCAGTTCTCCTGCCAGAAGGCGCAGAAGGGTGGTCTTGCCTGCTCCGTTTTTCCCTGTTACGGCAACCTTTTCTTTTCCTTTTATCTCAAAATTTATATGGTCCAGTATCACATTGCCGCCTAAAGATACGGTACCATCCGTAATTTGGTATAACATTTCCTTTAAATCCTTTCTGCTTTAAAAATCTTCTCCATATCCGCAGCGTCTGCCATGGTATTTTTCCATCCGTATTTCTTTAGATCAACCACCCATCGCGCTCCCGTCCAAGCTGCCTCTACCCCTTCGTCCTGCAGAAGCAGCTTCTGCATATCCCATGTCTCAAAATATCCTGCGCCGCTTAACTCCCCTTTTGCATTTACCACTCTGTGAGCCGGAACTTCTCCTGCCAGTTGGAAACGAAGCCCATACCCTACCTGACGGGAGTTTTTTGGTTTGCCGCATAAAAGGGCTATCTGACCGTAGGTAGCCACAGTTCCTGCCGGGATTCTCTGGCAGACAACAGACATTCTTTTATAAAAATCCATGATTGGCGCCCTTCTTTCCTTATTACCAATACGTACTGATCATCTTCATTTATATCATGGTTCAGAACTGTTGACAACCAATAAAAATATCCGTTGGATTTCTTATTGCATCGTTCCGACAGATGTTGTATATTGATGAAAACGGCAGGTAAATGAAAGGAGAAAGACATTGATCATACCAAAGCATTTTGAAAGTTTAGACATTCTCCATGAGAATACCATGGAAAACAGAGCTTATTATATACCGGCTTCCCGTCCTGAAAACGATCTGGTCAGACACAGAGAACATTCTGACCGTATCCAAATGCTGAACGGTCTATGGAAATTTAGGTATTATGACAGCATCTATGATTTAGAGGAAAAATTTTACGAGATAACCGACGATTCTCTTTTAGACAACTACCACCAAATTCCTGTTCCGGGAGTATGGCAGAATTTTGGTTATGACAGCCATCAGTACACCAATGTAAGGTATCCGTTTCCCATTGATCCGCCTTATGTTCCCATCGACAACCCCTGCGGAACCTACATTCTGGATTTCGATTACGGGAAAGAGCTCTCAGCCCCCAAGGCATATCTGAATTTTGAAGGTGTGGACTCCTGTTTTTATGTGTGGCTTAACGGAACCTATGTAGGCTACAGTCAGGTATCCCACTCCACCAGCGAATTTGATGTGACAAATTATCTGAAGGAAGGGAAAAACAGGCTGGCCGTCCTGGTATTAAAGTGGTGTGACGGAAGTTATTTTGAAGATCAGGATAAATTTCGCTACAGCGGAATTTTTCGGGACGTTTATCTTTTAAAAAGGCCGGAGCAGGGGATTTTTGACTATTTTACCACCACCCGGCTCCATTCCGGCAGCGGAGCCGTAACAGTCAGAGCAAACTTTATCGGCGGCCCGGTTCCGGTAAATGTGTCTGTCTGCCCAGGCTGGGGAGAAGAACCTGTGGCCAGGGGCCAGTTGGTTCCCTGTGATACGGATTCTCCATCTGGCTACACCCATCAGGCCATATTGGAAATTCCCAATCCCCATTTATGGAATCCGGAGCAGCCATATCTCTACTATCTGTTCCTTGAGACAGAGTCGGAAGTCATCACCGACCGAATCGGCTTCAGAGAGATCCATGTGGAAGATCAACGGGTTATGGTCAATGGAACACCCATCAAGTTCCGCGGCGTAAACCGGCATGACTCGGATCCGGTCACAGGCCCGGTTATAGGATTGGAACAGATGGAAACCGACCTTCGTCTGATTAAAGAACACAACTTTAATGCCATTCGAAGCAGCCATTATCCCAATGTTCCCTATTTCTATCAGCTGTGCGATGAATATGGTTTTTTTGTCATCGATGAAGCCGATAATGAAAGCCACGGAACCCAGACTCAGTATCTGAAGGATTCTCAATGGGAAAATCGGAGGATTCACTGGAACGAGAGAATTGCGGACAATCCTGTGTTCACGGAAAGCACTCTGGACAGAACCATGCGCTGTGTTCACAGGGATAAAAACCGTCCTTGTATAGTCATCTGGTCTATGGGAAATGAATGTGCTTACGGGTGTACCTTTGAGGCGTCCTTATCATGGACAAAACAGTTTGATCCCAGCCGTCTGACTCACTATGAAAGCGCTTTTTACAGGGGAAATCAGCGGAAGTATGATTTTTCCAATATTGATATCTACAGCCGCATGTATCCTTCTCTTGACGAAATCAAAGCTTATATTGACGGCTGCCCTGATAAACCCTTTCTTATGGTAGAGTACTGTCATGCCATGGGCAATGGACCAGGTGATTTGGAAGACTATTTTACATGGATTCAGAATCACGATCTCATGTGCGGCGGTTTCGTATGGGAGTGGTGCGATCATGCTGTTTATAAGGGAGAGGCCGAAAACGGCAAGGCCATGTACGATTACGGCGGAGACCATGGGGAGACTATCCACGATGGCAACTTCTGTATGGATGGGCTGGTATATCCGGACCGTCGCCCACACACCGGGCTCCTAGAATACAAAAATGTATACCGTCCGGCCAGAATAAAGGATTTTTCTCCTGCCAAAGGAGAACTGCTTCTTTACAACTATATGGATTTTACGGATTTGAAGGATTACCTGTACCTTGTATATGAGGTGACCTGTGACGGAGAAACAGTTTCCTCTGAACGTTTTGACCTTACCGAATCCATCGCGCCTCACCAAACCGGAGTCGTTCCCGTAAACTTAAAGATTCCGGAAAAAGGAAAATGTTTTTTAAGAGTCCTGTATTGCCGCAAAGACTGGGAGGGCAGC
>CAYWRB010000102.1:0-3615 GCA_964460025.1 uncultured Hungatella sp. | reverse complement strand
CGGATATAGCTTCTTTGCATGTTTTGGGATTTGATGAACTTCCCCTTGAAAATAAGGACGGCAGAAATCAAAGGGCACTGTCACTTTTGGAAGACAGGAGCAGGGCAAACCAGGAACTTCACATAGAGTCTGGTTCCCGATATATTACCATACGGGGAGAATCCTTCGAATACGTGTATGACTCCTTAACCGGACTGTTTAGCCAGATAAGCGTCGGCGGAATGCCTGTGCTGACCCGTCCTATGGAGGTAAATATCTGGAGAGCCCCTACGGACAACGATCGGAAATTAAAGCAGCAATGGTTTGATGCTCACTATGACCAGGCCAGCTTCAGAGCCTATGACATTCGCTGTGAAAAGAAAAAGGACGGGAATGAATCTTTTGTGATTCTACATAGTAAAATGTCTGTGGCGGCAGTGACGGTTCAGAGAATCCTGAATATGGATGCATGCTGGACCATTGATGCATCCGGAAAAATTTCTGTGGAAATGTCCGTGCAGAAAGACATGGAATTCCCTGAACTTCCCCGTTTCGGCCTGCGGCTGTTTCTGCAGAAAGATTTCCAACAGGTTTCCTACTGCGGACTGGGCCCCATGGAAAGCTATCCGGATAAACGTCAGGCCTCTTCCTACGGACATTATTCTGCCCCCGTAGCTCTTCTCCACGAAGACTACATCAGGCCACAGGAGAACGGAAGCCACTGGGGATGTGATTATGTCACACTAAATAATGGCTCTCACTCCTTTACGGCAGCAGGCGAGAATACATTTTCATTTAATGCCTCCTGCTATACCCAGGAGGAACTAACAAAAAAAGCACATAATTATGAACTGGCGGAATCTGACAGCACGGTTCTTTGCCTGGACTACAGGCAAAATGGCATCGGCTCCAACAGCTGCGGACCGGAGCTTCTTAATAAGTACCGGTTGGATGAAGAAAAGTTTATTTTTAAGATGATTCTTCGCATTGAATGAAATCCGCTTCTATGGTATGATAATAATACTTTAATATACCAAAGCATATGATGCAGGGGGAAAGAGTATGAGATGTCCAAATTGTAACGCAGAGTTAAATGCTCTGACAAAATTTTGCCCTAAGTGCGGCGCACCGCTGCCTCAAGACATGGATGAGATGCAGGCACAGCCGCAGCAGATAACTGCACCGCAGGCTGATGAAGATACGGATATCACGGAGTCATCGGAAGCCGAAGTTCAAACGCCAGACACAGATTTTGCAGTACCGGAAAACGAATATCCGGAACCGGAGACGCCTTCTTCCGGTTCCAGGAAAGGCCTTAAGATATTTCTTATCGGTGGTGCCATTGTTCTTCTGGCCATCGCCGCTTTAGGCGGAGGCATATACTATGGCCGTATGGCCAAGTTAAAGGAATTTGAGCGGCTTCAGGCAGAACGGAAGGAGCAGCTGACCGCTCTCATGGACGGGGCCGAAGATTTAAGAACCTGGTCAAAGACAGAAGAAAGGGATTTTAACCGTTTTGTATTGACCGAAGAAGAGGAAGACAAGCTGGAGGATCTCTGGCAGATGGAAGAGGATCTGGATCCGGAGGATTATGAAAGCCAGATGCAGTTTGTTCAATCCGTATATGATTTCAAACAGGCCGTAACGGACCGCTCCAATGGGGACGCCGCGTCTCTCCTGGAGGAATTAAAAAACCAGGACCCCGGTTATGCCTCAGAGGAACAACTGGCTCAGATGGCGAATTATGCTTCTGATATGGAGAAGCTGATTTCCGACGGACAATATAAGAGGCTGGAGCCCCTGGCCCAGGAATGGAAAAGCTATGCCGAAGCTGCTTCCGTGAAAAAAACAGGTTTGGATATATCGGTCATGCAGTATGATTTTACGGAATATCCCACGGTGCGTTTGTATCTGGATGTAAAGGAAACTTCTTCCGGGGCCTCCGTAAAAGAACTGTCTCCCAATATGTTCTACATATCCGAACGCGATGCGGGCACCGGCGATTTTCTGAAACGTGCCGTTGACAAAGCAGTTCTCATGAATGAGAATGAACGGCTTAATATCAACCTCCTTGCCGACACCAGCAGCAGTATGGACGGGTCCAATATGTCTGCTGCCAAAAATATTATATGTAACTTTTTGAATACGGTACAATTCTCCGCAGGAGACCAGGTAAAACTGACTCAGTTTAACAGCAACATCGATAAATCCGGATATTTTACCAACGACCTTACCATATTGTACAATACGGTCAATGGTTATGTTCCTGCAGGTCAGACGAAATTATATGACTCCATTATCTATGGTGTTCAGGACAGTTCCGGACAAGAAGGAGCAAAATGTGTAATCGCCTTTACCGACGGAATGGATGTAGGCAGCTACAATTCGGCTCAGGACGTTGTGGATGTGGTATCCAGATACCATATCCCCGTATTTATTGTCCGGATTGGCGACAGCTCCACATCAGCTGAAGATGATTCCTTAAGAAGGATTGCCGAGGCATCCGGAGGAAGCTTTAAGAATCTGTCTCAGTTCAGCATGGATATGAGCGATTTCTATGATCAGATCTACCGTCAGCTAAAGGAATACTATGTAGTGGAATATACGGAGGAAGGAACCCAGGGGATTACCCAGGATAAGGAAATCTCCGTATATGTCCAGAACCAGTCTCTGGGCGGAGAGGCTGTCATGACAGCTAATCCGGGCAAGGAATTATTCGACTCGCTTCTGGGAAGTTATTTAAGAAGCTATATCATTGATATGAACAATCATTACTATGATCAGCTTCGAAAGTATGTGGATGATACCGTAGATCCCAATGACAAGTGGTCCATCCAATGGCAGATGCAAAAGCAGGTAACCGGCGGCTTCTCCAATGTTACGGCTGAAACTCTGATGGAATATTATGTCACCGATATTATTGTGGAAGACGAGAATACGGTACGTTTAAAGGCCAGCGAAAGTTATGATGTCATCTATGATGAGATCTACGGAGATATCAAGACCAGTGCCCGGACTATGGCACAGGATGCCTTGGCTTACCTCAGCAATTATTATTATCTTGATGGGTTGAGCGATGATACACAGCTGCGTATCTGGGCTGTTGTCACCCAATATCCTGAATATATCCTGAAAAGGGGTGCGGACGGGAAGTGGAAATTTTCTCAGTATGCCGGCGACCTGACACTGGGAGAATCAAGACACCTCTACGATGCGGAGATAACCTGGCAGCCTTATAATTATTAATTTTCATAACTTGATTTTCTAGGGAGGGAATACATATGAGTAAAGAAGAAAATTTATTTGACCCGGAGACCGGCAAACCTTTGAATGCCAATGAAGCCGGCTCTTTTGAAAGTTCTGAACAGCCGAATCCGGAGGCCGACAAACCGATGGATTCCGATATAACCGCATCCCCCGATTCTGCCGATCTCTTCGACCCGGAGACCGGCAAGCCTCTGAACTCCGGTTCTTCAGGCTCCTCCGATTCACCGGATCTCTTTGATCCCGAGACTGGCAGGCCTCTGAACTCCGGCTCTTCAGGCTCCTCCGATTCACCGGATCTCTTCGACCCAGAGACCGGCAAGCCAATCAACACAGCATCATCTCGAAAGAAGATATCACGAGAGAAGTGTG